>NZ_JBNYXS010000050.1:0-1815 GCF_051380775.1 Janthinobacterium pasteuri
ATATGGTAGGAGAGCGTTCTGTAAGCCTGCGAAGGTGTCTTGTAAAGGATGCTGGAGGTATCAGAAGTGCGAATGCTGACATGAGTAGCGATAATGGGGGTGAAAAGCCTCCACGCCGTAAGCCCAAGGTTTCCTGTTCAACGTTCATCGGAGCAGGGTGAGTCGGCCCCTAAGGCGAGGCAGAGATGCGTAGCTGATGGGAAGCAGGTTAATATTCCTGCACCGTCGTATGATGCGATGGGGGGACGGATCGCGGAAGGTTGTCTGACTGTTGGAATAGTCAGTTTCTGTCTCATAGAAGGCGCTTAGGCAAATCCGGGCGCGGAATTCAAGGGGATGGGACGAGTGAACTTGTTCATGAAGCAATCGGAAGTGGTTCCAAGAAAAGCCTCTAAGCTTCAGTCATACGAGACCGTACCGCAAACCGACACAGGTGGGCGAGATGAGTATTCTAAGGCGCTTGAGAGAACTCGGGAGAAGGAACTCGGCAAATTGGTACCGTAACTTCGGGAAAAGGTACGCCCCGGTAGCTTGATTGGTTTACTCCATGAGGGTGAAAGGGTTGCAATAAACTGGTGGCTGCGACTGTTTAATAAAAACACAGCACTCTGCAAACACGAAAGTGGACGTATAGGGTGTGACGCCTGCCCGGTGCTGGAAGATTAAATGATGGGGTGCAAGCTCTTGATTGAAGTCCCAGTAAACGGCGGCCGTAACTATAACGGTCCTAAGGTAGCGAAATTCCTTGTCGGGTAAGTTCCGACCTGCACGAATGGCGTAACGATGGCCACACTGTCTCCTCCCGAGACTCAGCGAAGTTGAAATGTTTGTGATGATGCAATCTACCCGCGGCTAGACGGAAAGACCCCATGAACCTTTACTGTAGCTTTGCATTGGACTTTGAACCAATCTGTGTAGGATAGGTGGGAGGCTTTGAAGCGGGGACGCTAGTTCTCGTGGAGCCAACCTTGAAATACCACCCTGGTTTGTTTGAGGTTCTAACCTTGGTCCGTTATCCGGATCGGGGACAGTGCATGGTAGGCAGTTTGACTGGGGCGGTCTCCTCCTAAAGTGTAACGGAGGAGTTCGAAGGTACGCTAGATACGGTCGGACATCGTGTTGATAGTGCAATGGCATAAGCGTGCTTAACTGCGAGACTGACAAGTCGAGCAGGTACGAAAGTAGGACATAGTGATCCGGTGGTTCTGTATGGAAGGGCCATCGCTCAACGGATAAAAGGTACTCTGGGGATAACAGGCTGATTCCTCCCAAGAGTTCATATCGACGGGGGAGTTTGGCACCTCGATGTCGGCTCATCACATCCTGGGGCTGTAGCCGGTCCCAAGGGTATGGCTGTTCGCCATTTAAAGTGGTACGTGAGCTGGGTTTAAAACGTCGTGAGACAGTTTGGTCCCTATCTGCCGTGGGCGTTGGAAATTTGAAGGGGGCTGCTCCTAGTACGAGAGGACCGGAGTGGACGAACCTCTGGTGTACCGGTTGTCACGCCAGTGGCATTGCCGGGTAGCTAAGTTCGGAAGAGATAACCGCTGAAAGCATCTAAGCGGGAAACTTGCCTTGAGATGAGATTTCCCAGAGCCTTGAGCTCTTTGAAGGGTCGTTCGAGACCAGGACGTTGATAGGCTGGGTGTGGAAGTGCAGTAATGCATTAAGCTAACCAGTACTAATTGCCCGTACGGCTTGTCCCTATAACCTTAGCAGGTACAGAGGATAAGACGGTACAACGTTGTGAGTTTGTTGATACTACTATTCATTACCCAATCTTTGCTTCTTCCAGATTCAGGCTTTGTCGCTCAA
>NZ_JBNYXS010000051.1:0-1702 GCF_051380775.1 Janthinobacterium pasteuri
TCCGCTATCGGCCCAGGCTGTGTAAAAACTCAAATATAGTTGCATGTGGCCGAACTGCGCGTGGTTGCGGCCGTGTCGCGGGTTGACGAGGCGTTAGGAGAGCCGTTTCTGTTTTCTGGATTCGGTGACCCATCCACCAAGGTAACTGCTCCAAACACGCGCTGTAGATCCAGTATGAGAGCATACGCCCTGACAGCCTCCATGATGCCGGCGACACCAAGCAGCGTAATCAATCGCTTGAAGTTATAGGCGAGCACGTGCAGGCTCATTTCCGTCTTCACGCGCTCCATTCCTTTCGTCAGGAAGTGCGTCGCCCCCATCCAGGACTTGATGGTCCCGAACGGATGCTCGACCGAGCAACGCCGGATTCGCATAGCATCCGCACTTTGATCAAGCTGTACCTGCATGTCGTCGAGCACATCCTGATGCTCCCAACGTGTCACCCGGCGCTGTTGGCTCGGCGTGCACTTGTCCTTGAGCGGGCAGCCCTTGCAGTTCGAGCTCCAGTAGCGGTTAAGCGCCATGCCCTTTTCAACACTGGTGAAACGCCAGATCAGCGATTGACCAGCCGGGCAACGGTACTCGTTCTTCGCCTGATCGTAGACGAAATCGGCCTTGTCGAATCGACCGTCGGCCCTGGCGTTGGAGGTTTTAGTCGCCGGCACTAGCACCGTAATGCCGGCCTGCTTGCAAGCCAGGATTTCCTCGCCCTTGAAGTAGCCGCGATCAGCAATCGCAGTCAGCGAGCTGACTCCAATTGTAGCGCGGGCCTTCTTCGCCATTCCCGACAGTTGATCGCGGTCGCTGCCGATATTAGTTACCTCGTGCTCTACGATCAGGTGATGCTTTGCATCGACCACGGTCTGGACGTTGTACCCGACGATGCCTGAGCCTCGCGTCATCATTGAGCGGGCATCCGGATCGGTTAACGATATCTGAGTTTCGCCAGTCGCTTCCAGCCTCGCTTCGATTTCCTTGAGGGCAGCCATCTGCGATTTCATGGCCGCAATCTTGTCGTTCAGTCGCGCACTGTGCGCTTGCTTGGTCGCTGGTTCCTGTCTGTCAGCCGTATCAAGTTCTGTGAGATAGCGACCGATGTTGGCCTCAACTTCTTCCATCCTACGCTTGAGCTTGGCTTGCGTGAAATTACGATCACTACTATTGACCGCCTTGAACTTGCTGCCATCAATCGCAACGACCGCGTCCGCGAACAGATCCAATTGCTGGCACAGGACGACGAACTGTCGGCAGACATTGCGGATTGCCTTGCCATTGTCCTTGCGGAAGTTCGCGATTGTCTTGAAGTCCGGCGTCAGGCGTTGTGTCAGCCACATCAGTTCGACGTTGCGCTGCGCTTCGCGCTCAAGCCGACGGCTTGATTGGATACGATTGAGGTAACCGTAGATGTAGAGCTTGAGCAGCACGGCGGGGTGATAGGCAGGCCGTCCTGTTATTGCTGGCTGCACACCATCGAAGCCGAGTTCGCCCAGGTCAAGTTGGTCGACAAATACATCGACCACCCGAACCGGATTGTTCTCGGCAACGTAATCGTCCAGCAGTTCAGGCAGCAACGTACCCTGGCCCCGGCATTCACCCTCGATAAATCGTTTCATCTGGCGCTCGTATTGATGAGATACTGGCATAACGTTTACCCAACAGCATCCGTTTACACAAAACTGCGTTTTTACACAGCCTGGGCCAA
>NZ_JBNYXS010000052.1:0-1449 GCF_051380775.1 Janthinobacterium pasteuri
CGGTTAAGCTACCTACTTCTGGTAAAACCCGCTCCCATGGTGTGACGGGCGGTGTGTACAAGACCCGGGAACGTATTCACCGCGACATGCTGATCCGCGATTACTAGCGATTCCAACTTCATGCAGTCGAGTTGCAGACTACAATCCGGACTACGATACACTTTCTGCGATTAGCTCCCCCTCGCGGGTTGGCGGCGCTCTGTATGTACCATTGTATGACGTGTGAAGCCCTACCCATAAGGGCCATGAGGACTTGACGTCATCCCCACCTTCCTCCGGTTTGTCACCGGCAGTCTCATTAGAGTGCCCTTTCGTAGCAACTAATGACAAGGGTTGCGCTCGTTGCGGGACTTAACCCAACATCTCACGACACGAGCTGACGACAGCCATGCAGCACCTGTGTACTGGTTCTCTTTCGAGCACTCCCAAATCTCTCCGGGATTCCAGCCATGTCAAGGGTAGGTAAGGTTTTTCGCGTTGCATCGAATTAATCCACATCATCCACCGCTTGTGCGGGTCCCCGTCAATTCCTTTGAGTTTTAATCTTGCGACCGTACTCCCCAGGCGGTCTACTTCACGCGTTAGCTGCGTTACCAAGTCAATTAAGACCCGACAACTAGTAGACATCGTTTAGGGCGTGGACTACCAGGGTATCTAATCCTGTTTGCTCCCCACGCTTTCGTGCATGAGCGTCAATCTTGACCCAGGGGGCTGCCTTCGCCATCGGTGTTCCTCCACATATCTACGCATTTCACTGCTACACGTGGAATTCTACCCCCCTCTGCCAGATTCTAGCCTTGCAGTCTCCAATGCAATTCCCAGGTTGAGCCCGGGGATTTCACATCAGACTTACAAAACCGCCTGCGCACGCTTTACGCCCAGTAATTCCGATTAACGCTTGCACCCTACGTATTACCGCGGCTGCTGGCACGTAGTTAGCCGGTGCTTATTCTTCAGGTACCGTCATTAGCAAGAGATATTAGCTCTCACCGTTTCTTCCCTGACAAAAGAGCTTTACAACCCGAAGGCCTTCTTCACTCACGCGGCATTGCTGGATCAGGCTTTCGCCCATTGTCCAAAATTCCCCACTGCTGCCTCCCGTAGGAGTCTGGACCGTGTCTCAGTTCCAGTGTGGCTGGTCGTCCTCTCAGACCAGCTACTGATCGATGCCTTGGTAGGCTTTTACCCTACCAACTAGCTAATCAGATATCGGCCGCTCCACGAGCATGAGGTCTTGCGATCCCCCACTTTCATCCTTAGATCGTATGCGGTATTAGCGTAACTTTCGCTACGTTATCCCCCACTCTAGGGTACGTTCCGATATATTACTCACCCGTTCGCCACTCGCCACCAGAGCAAGCTCCGTGCTGCCGTTCGACTTGCATGTGTAAGGCATGCCGCCAGCGTTCAATCTGAGCCAGGATCAAACTCTTCAGTTTAATCTCTGTT
>NZ_JBNYXS010000053.1:0-1181 GCF_051380775.1 Janthinobacterium pasteuri
GGTACTGGTTCACTATCGGTCGATTACGAGTATTTAGCCTTGGAGGATGGTCCCCCCATATTCAGACAGGATGTCACGTGTCCCGCCCTACTTGTCGTACGCTTAGTATCACCGGTCCGATTTCACATACGGGGCTATCACCCACTATGGCTCCTATTTCCAGAGGATTCTGTTATCGGTCCGACTATCACGTACAGGCTCTTCCCATTTCGCTCGCCGCTACTTTGGGAATCTCGGTTGATTTCTTTTCCTGCAGCTACTTAGATGTTTCAGTTCGCCGCGTTCGCCTTGCAACCCTATGTATTCAGGTTGCAATACCCTAAAAGGGTGGGTTGCCCCATTCGGAAATCTGCGGATCAAAGTGTGTTTGCTCACTCCCCGCAGCTTATCGCAAGCTACTACGTCCTTCATCGCCTGTAATCGCCAAGGCATCCACCATGTGCACTTATTCGCTTGTCCCTATAACGTTAGCCTCTGATTACCGAAGTAATCAAAGAGCGCTACAGGGATAAGAAAGTACAACGTTGTTGCTTGTTTGTTGATACATACAATCATTACCCATCGATTTGCTTTTTACGGCAAACCGATCAATAAATAATCTTTACTTCTTCCAGATTGTTAAAGAACGAAACAGCTTTGATCGCTAAAAGATCAAACCTAAACCTGACGGCTTACGTTTGCACTTTCGAGTAAAACGTGGTGGAGGATGACGGGATCGAACCGACGACCCCCTGCTTGCAAAGCAGGTGCTCTCCCAGCTGAGCTAATCCCCCTGAGATTTACTACTCGGTTTTTACTGGTAGGGCTGGTTGGACTCGAACCAACGACCCCCGCGTTATCAACACGGTGCTCTAACCAGCTGAGCTACAGCCCCAACGCGGAACTACTACGACTACTGTTTCTTCTTAATTAAACAGCCGATAAGTGTGAACATTTGATGCGTGAATCATTGCTGATTCGTGCAAACTCTAGAAAGGAGGTGATCCAGCCGCACCTTCCGATACGGCTACCTTGTTACGACTTCACCCCAGTCACGAATCCTACCGTGGTAAGCGCCCTCCTTGCGGTTAAGCTACCTACTTCTGGTAAAACCCGCTCCCATGGTGTGACGGGCGGTGTGTACAAGACCCGGGAACGTATTCACCGCGACATGCTGATCCGCGATTACTAGCGATTCCAAC
>NZ_JBNYXS010000054.1:0-1166 GCF_051380775.1 Janthinobacterium pasteuri
GCGCCGACGGTACGACCGCCTTCACGGATAGCGAAGCGCAGGCCTTCTTCCATCGCGATCGGGTTGATCAGCTTGACGGTGATCGACACGTTATCGCCTGGCATGACCATTTCTTTGTCTGCTGGCAACTCGATCGAACCAGTCACGTCCGTCGTGCGGAAGTAGAACTGTGGACGATAGTTGTTGAAGAATGGCGTATGACGGCCGCCTTCGTCTTTCGACAGAACATAGATCTCGCCGGTGAAGTGAGCATGCGGCTTGATCGAGCCTGGCTTTGCCAGAACTTGACCACGTTGCACGTCTTCACGCTTGGTGCCGCGCAGCAGCAGACCAACGTTGTCGCCTGCTTGACCTTGGTCCAGCAGTTTGCGGAACATTTCCACGCCGGTGCAAGTCGTTTTGACGGTATCGGTGATACCAACGATTTCGATCTCTTCGCCGACTTTAACAATGCCGCGCTCGATACGACCGGTCACAACGGTACCGCGACCCGAGATCGAGAACACGTCTTCCACTGGCATCAGGAATGCACCATCAACAGCGCGCTCTGGCGTTGGGATGTAAGCATCCAGCGCATCGGCCAGACGCAGAACTGCGTCAACGCCCATTTCGCCTTCTTTGCCTTCCAGCGCCATACGTGCCGAACCTTTGATGATAGGCAGGTCGTCGCCTGGGAATTCGTACTTCGACAACAGCTCGCGCACTTCCATTTCAACCAGTTCCAGCAGCTCTGCGTCGTCGACCAGGTCGCACTTGTTCAGGAACACGATGATGTATGGAACGCCAACTTGGCGGGCCAGCAGGATGTGTTCGCGGGTCTGTGGCATTGGGCCGTCAGCTGCCGAGCACACCAGGATCGCGCCGTCCATCTGCGCAGCACCGGTAATCATGTTTTTGATGTAATCGGCGTGGCCTGGGCAGTCAACGTGCGCGTAGTGACGCGTCGCCGTTTCGTACTCAACGTGGGCGGTGTTAATCGTGATACCGCGCGCTTTTTCTTCTGGAGCCGCATCGATCTGGTCGTATGCTTTAGCTTCGCCGCCGAATTTCTTCGACAGAACCGTTGCGATTGCAGCGGTCAGCGTGGTTTTACCGTGGTCGACGTGGCCGATGGTGCCGACGTTGACGTGCGGCTTGGTCCGTTCGAATTTACCTTTTGCCATTTT
>NZ_JBNYXS010000005.1:0-243551 GCF_051380775.1 Janthinobacterium pasteuri
TTACCTGCCGAATTATCTGGGGTGGCGCTGGATACTCGACGCCGGACGCATCCGCTCCCCGGAAACATTGTTGAAGGCAACCATGGGAGAGTTCCCACACCTTACGGTGACATAGCCAAATAAGTTGAATAGCGGCCCAGCGGCTGGCTCTTGATTACTGCCGGTATCTTTTCAGCAGCAATAGTGTAAGACGGGATGCTACCGTGCAGCAGATCCATCACATAGACCTGTCCGTTAAAAAAATAAGCTGCTTTGTTGTCATTGCATGATGTAAGTTGTAAATCTATTACATGGCTCGATTCATGGAAGGCGCGGGGCAGTGTGACGATATCGACCTCATTTTCAATTCTTGTCCACCACATAACATCCTCGCCAATAAATGAAAGTAACCCGTTCAGTTGCGCGGACGATTTATGATGGATGATGTTTTTGACCGCTTTTTCATCTGGAGATTTAGGCTGCCAGTCCTTGGCGCCTTGGGCAATTTTCATGCATAACTTGCTGTTATATGCCGGCTTTTCCCCCTGCCGCGACAAAGTGAAAGCCTGCCGTTGCAGTTCCTGAGGTAGTTCAAAAGATTGGGCGTGAGATATTGCACAAAATATAACAGAAACAACAGTCAACTTTTTCTTCAACGTCTCAAACATAAATTTTTTACCTGCAGGATTGATCGACATAAGCGGCGCACACTTTCGGTACGCGCCGCCGATTAATTAAGGATTCTTCTTGCTTTTTGAAGTCACCGTGCTGCAGTAATTTCCGCTTACGCCGGCGCCAAGGTTGACGCAAGTTTGCACTGTCGTGGTGTTATCAGTATTTAAGCAGGTTTGTTGTGAAACGACGCCACCGTTGACGGTGATGCAAACGTTGGTGACGGTCGTATTTCCGTTCTTATCGGTAGATGGTTTCAGCGACTCCGATGGATTGTCGGGTGCAGCGGATTTTGCATCAACATAGGATGGCGACGGTTCACCGCCGTCACCACCATATCCACCTTCACCGCTATAATCGCAATTATATTCCAATCCGCCACCGGAAACTACTGTCAATTCATGAAGTTCTAATGTGCGTATTACTTTAATTTTAAAATTAGCCGCTTTATGTCGGGGGGGGGGCGACATTTCCTTGAAAATTTTCTTCAGTAATGAATTCCCACTGCCGACAGCTTGGTATCCTTTGAATGAAAAATCAATTTTTATCAACGAAGATTAGCATCTTGTAATTGTTACTATCTAATAGATTTTCCAAAATAGAACTGTGCTATTAATGAGAAAATTATTAATCAAATGACATTATTATTCGTAAAAAATTGTATTGAGATACAATGGGAAACATCAAGTAAATTGCAAATTACTCAATGTTGCAAATGATTACAAAATGCTCAGAAATACGCAACGAAGAATTGCATGACAAATTCACCAAACTCCCGCATCGCACGCGAGTAGTTATCAGCGATGATGCAA
Organism: Janthinobacterium pasteuri; assembly: GCF_051380775.1. Taxonomy (NCBI): domain Bacteria; kingdom Pseudomonadati; phylum Pseudomonadota; class Betaproteobacteria; order Burkholderiales; family Oxalobacteraceae; genus Janthinobacterium; species Janthinobacterium pasteuri. Next base: position 1,464 of record NZ_JBNYXS010000005.1, read on the forward strand.
AAAAACATCGCTCCATGGTCGTGATATTGCACAGCTCAAGTGAACAGGCGCGGCATTGCCGGCCCTGAGGAAGTCATGCGGGGAGTAAAAGCGTATGTTGATGGTGCTGACCAGGCTAACCCAGTTTTGTGTTACGTTGCTCTGAGGCGGTCAAGGCCGGTGTGCTGCAGGCGATTGACGACACCAGCCCGAACGTCCAACTTGACGAAGCGACGCGCCAAGTGCGCGCTGCGATCAGGAGGGGCCAAGTGACCCGTCCTATAAAAACGACGGGCCCGACTATAGTTTTGTGAATTTCTTAGGCCATTCGTTTTACGTCGTAAAATTGCATTTTAAACATTTAGACGTTGGAGCAAAAAATGGAAATACCAATGATTCCAACTGACGAGCAAGAGCGTCTATTCCAATTAAGGTCCGCAGCCATTCTTGACACATTGCCGGAAGAACGATTTGACCGGGTGACTAGAATGGCGCGACGGTTGTTTGGCGTCCCTATTGCCCTGGTAAGTCTTGTTGATGAAAACCGGCAATGGTTCAAGTCGTGCTTTGGATTGGATGTTTCTGAAACGTCGCGCGATATTTCCTTTTGCGGGCATGCAATTTTAGAGACAGGAACGTTTGTTATTGAAGACACGTTGAAGGATGAGCGGTTCTTTGACAATCCGCTTGTAACGAGCGAGCCGCACATTCGGTTCTATGCTGGTCAGCCACTGCGGCCACTCAATGGGACGGCGGTTGGGACGCTGTGCATCATTGATCGTGCTCCACGCGAATTCTCGGCCGAAGATCAACAGATGCTTGTTGATCTTGCCCAAATGATAGAGCGCGAAATTATCGCCGTTCAGCTATCAATTCTTGATGAACTGACGCGTATATCGAATCGACGAGGATTCCTAACGCTCGCTCGACATAGTCTCGAGATGTGCAAGCGTCAACAGTTCCCAGCTACGCTTATTTTCTTCGACCTGGACAAGTTCAAAGAAATCAACGATACGTTTGGACATTCGGAGGGCGATAGGGCATTGAAAATCTTTGCGGAACAAATAGCAGAAGCGTTCCGCACATCCGACATTTTTGCCCGACTCGGCGGCGATGAATTTGTTGTTTTGATAACCAATGCCTCCAATGCCGTGACTCAAGAACTGGTTGCTCGCTTCGTGGGCAATCTTCAAACACGCTGTGCTAAGCTTGGCCTGCCTTATTCCATACAGCTTTCGTATGGTGCAGTTGCCTATGACGTGCTCAAGCATGCAACGGTCGAAGACCTGTTGCAGGAAGCAGATGCTGCAATGTATGAGCACAAGACAATTAACAAGAAAAAATAGGCCACATTGATATTCAAATATCTCATCTTTAGGTATCAGGATCAAACTAGGGAGGCACTGATTTATTCATCTGGTACCGTTCCCTGCGGCTGTCCGACCTGAGACAATATCTGTATCACCACCGTCCGCCATCGACCATGCAAAAGAGCTTTTCCGACCTTGAATACGCCGCCAAGAAGAAGCTGACGCGGCGCGACCGCTTCCTGGCCGAGATCGACAGCGTGACGCCGTGGGGCAAGCTGGACAAACTGATCGAGCCGTTCTATCCGAAGGTCGAAGGCGCTGGCCGGCCGCCGATTGGGCTGGCGCGCATCCTGCGCATGTATGTGGCTTAGCAATGCTTTGGCTTGTCTGACGAAGGCATCGAAGACGCGATCTACGACAGCCAATCGATTCGCGCCTTTGTCGGCATCGATCTGGGCCGCGAGTCGGCGCCGGACGCAACAACCTTGCTGAAGTTCCGCCACCTTTTGGAAGCCAACAGGCTGACGCGTCAGATCTTCGACACGATCAACGGGCACTTGGCCGAGAAGGGTCTGATGATGCGCGAAGGCACCATCGTCGACGCCACGCTGATCGCCGCGCCACCGTCGACCAAGAACAAGGACGGCAAACGTGATCCGGAAATGCACCAGTCGAAGAAAGGCAACGACTGGCACTTTGGCATGAAGGCCCACGTCGGCGTCGATGCCACTTCTGGCCCGTCATCGTAACACGCGCTATCGCGGCTTGGCCAAGAACACTGCACAGCTTTTTACCTTCTTTTCCTTTGCCAATCTGGTGCTGGCTGGACGGCGCTTTACGATCACCGAATCCCGTAATCCGTCTTGATTGCAGAAAGACGCGCAGCATCACGTCAAACTGAATGAAAAGCGGTCTTTGAAAGGCTCGCCGGTCGACCATTTGGCGCGCCAACCTTGCCAGAAAACCGAATTGATCAACGCTTCCTTAGATCCGGGGGATTTTTCGACCATTCAAGCAACGCTGGATTTCGCCCCAGCATGCCTCGACGAAAATCCGGATCGGTAGTCATTCTCTTAATCAGAGCTTTATTCGCAAGCCGGAACTGCACTTTGTCGCTGGCAAAAAGCTTATCATCTGGCACATCAAAAGCGCGCCGCGCAAGAGGAGCCCGTTTTCACGTGGCAGCTCCAGTAACCAATAGTGCAGGGTGGAATGGGCATCCATGGATATAATTGCTATTGTGAAAGTATGAACATGGCAACCCCGTGCTTTCCCCTCATTCATTGACTGGACGCTACATGGGCAGATTGCAAAGACATTTATCATTATTACTGGCGACCGCGCTGGGTGCGGCCATGCCCGCGGTGGCGGAACCGCTGACATTTAGCGAAGCGCTGCAGCAAGCGGCGAAGGCTTCGGGCGCCGTGCAGGGCGCCGCGCTCGACGTGCGCGCCAAAACACTGAAGGCCGAAGCCTTGTCGAATATCGACGGCCCGTCGGTGGACTTGACGGCGTTTCGCGGCCGCTTGTCGACTGATTTGAGTATCGATACGAGCGGCCTGGCCGGCGTGGTGGGCGGCATCGAATCGGTGCTGCCGCCGATTCCCGGCTTGCCCACGCCGCATATTCCCAATTCCCTGAACCGTGAAGTGGTGACGGACCTGACCTCGTTCGGTTTGCTGGGCATGTGGCCCATCTACACGGGTGGGCGCCTGGACGCCGTCAAGGGCCTCGCTTCCAGCCTGACCCTCGCCGCACAGGCGGAGCACACGGAAGCGGAAGAACAGCTGGCCACCCTGGTGGCGCAGCGCTATTTCCAGTTGCTGCTGGCGAAAAGAGTGGTGGCGGTGCGGGCTGAAGTGACGGCCGGTGTGATGCAGCACCAGCGCGACGCGGCCAGGCTGGAAAAGGGCGGCCTGATTTCGCGCGCGGAACGCTTGCGTGCCGACGTGGCGCTGGACAGCGCACGCAGTGACGAGGCGCAGGCGCGCAGCGACGAGGAAATCGCGCAAGTGGCGCTTGACCGTTTGCTTGCCGTGAATACGCAAGTGCGCCCCAGCACGCCGCTGTTCGTCAACAGTTTGCCTGTCGGCACCTTGCAATCGTTCATCAGCACGGGCATGCGCGAAAATGCGAACTGGAAAAAGATCGACAGCAAGCGCGTGCAGGCCGAGCAAGCCTTGAAGCTGCATGGCAAGGAATACGCGCCCACCGTGTTTGCCATCGGTAATTACAATTTGAATCGCGGCAATGAAAAACTCGTGCGCTCGAACTGGGCCATCGGCCTGGTCGTGTCCGTGCCCCTCGTGCACCGCATCAATACGGGCAAGATGATCGCCGCCGCCAAGCTGGACCAGGAGCGGGTGGAAGTGGTGGCGCGCCAGGCCGAGCGCGACATTCCCACCCTGATCGAGAAAAACTGGCGTGCGCTGGAAAATGCCCGCATCCAGTATCTGTCCACGGCCTCGTCGGTGGAGCTGGCGCGCGAAAATATCCGCTTGCAAACGGTGGCCTTCCAGCAAGGGCAAGTGACCTCGCTGGAAGTGGTCGACGCGCGCCTGAATCTGGCGAAGGTGGAAACCCAGCGCGCGCAGACAGCCTATAACTATGTGATGGGGCTGGCGCAATTGCTGGAAGCGACGGGCGAGACGCAGCGCCTGGGCAGCCTGGCGGCAGCGGCCGATATCCAATTACCTGTGGACACCAAATAATGAGTAATTCCAAAAAACCCTTGGCCATAGTCGCCGCTGTCATTGTTCTGGCCTTCGTGGGCTGGGGCTTGTACCAGGCGTTCCAGCCGCAGCGCCTGCCGTTGCAGGGACAGATGGATGCGCAGGAAGTCAATGTCTCGTCGAAAGTGCCGGGCAGGGTGGGCGAGCTGTACGTCAAGCTGGGCCAGACGGTGCCGAAAGGCGAGCTGCTGTTCCAGCTGACGAGCCCGGAAGTGGACGCGAAGATCGCGCAAGCGACGGCCGCCACGCAGGCGGCCGATGCCGTGGCGCAAAAGGCGCAAGCGGGTGCGCGTCCCGAGGAAGTGCGTGCCGCCAAAGCCAACTGGGAGCGGGCGCAAACGGGCGCCACCATCGCCAAGACGACGTACACCCGCGTCAACAATATGTTCGAACAAGGCGTGATCGCCCAGCAGAAACGTGACGAGGCGCAAGCGCAATGGCGCGCCGCCGACCAGCTGGCGCAAGCGGCCCGCGCGCAATATGACATGGCGCAAACGGGCGCCCGTCCGGAAGACAAGACGGCCGCCGCCGCCCAGGCGCGCCAGGTGGGCGCCGTGCTGACGGAGGCGCAGATCGCCCTGGCGGAAACGAAGATCGTCGCGCCGGTGGCCGGGCAGGTCAGCAAGATCCAGATACAGCCGGGTGAACTGGCGCCGCAAGGCTTCCCCGTGATTACCCTTGTAAACCTGGATGACGCCTGGGCCGTGCTGCAAGTGCGCGAAGATGAAATGGCAGCGTTTGGCATGGGCAGCACGCATACGGCGAATGTGCCGGCGCTGAAACAGCAGCTGAGTTTCAAGGTCAGCTCCGTGGCCGTGCTGCCGGATTTTGCCACGTGGCGCGCGGCCCGTCCGGGCGGCACGGACTTGCGCACGTTTGAAATCCGCTTGCGCCCCGCCATCAAGGTCGAGGGCTTGCGTCCGGGCATGTCGGTCGTTTTTCCACCGCTCTGATAGCCGATGAGCGAGATTGACAAAGAGCAGCCGGCGGCGCTGGCGCGCGAGTGGCGGCGCTTGCGCGGTGACTTCTGGGATATGGGCATGCTCAGTTGGATTCCCGTCGTGCTGTGCGGCATGTTGTGGCTGGTGTTTTCCGCCGGCATCGCGCGCGACTTGCCCATCGTCGTCATCGATAATGATAACTCTGCCTTGTCGCGCCAGCTCACGCGCTGGCTTGACGCCTCGCCCGGCATCGAGGTGGCGGCCAAGGTGGCGTCCAGCGACGAAGCCCTGCATCGCTTGCGCGAACGCACGGCATTTGGCTATCTGCTCATTCCGAACGATTTTGAACAGAAACTGCTGGGTGGCCGGCAAGCCACCGTGCAATGGCTGTACAACGCGCAATTTTCCTCGCACGCGGGCGCCTTGCTGCGCGACGTGCGCACGGTCAGCACGACTTTGTCGGCTGGCATCGAGATGACGGCGCGCGCGAAAAAGGGCACGCCGGGCGTGCAGGCGGCGGCCCAGTTCGAACCGATCCGCACGACCTTGAACAGCCTGTATAACGACAACGTCAGCTATGAAGCGTTCTTGACCCTGGCCCTGATGCCGGCCATGCTGCAGATTTTCATCGTCGTTGCCGTCGTTACGAGCATCGGGCGTGAATTGCGCGACGGCACGGTGCCGCAATGGCTGGCGTCGGCCCAGGGCAGTTGGCTGCGCGCCGTCGGCGCCAAGCTGCTGTTTCCCCTGATTGCCTACTGTGTGCTGGCGCTGCTGTACTTGCTGTTTTTCAGCCTGGCGCGGGATTGGGCCGTGGCTGGCAGCTTGCCGGCCTTGCTGCTGAGCATGTTGCTGCTGGTGCTCGCCTACTGCGGCCTGGCCACCTTGCTGATCGCTGCTACCCTGTCTCTGCGTCTGGCGCTGTCCGGTGCCGCCTTCATCACGGCGCCGGCTTTTGCATTTGCGGGCCAGGCCTTTCCCTTGATGGCCATGCCGGCGCCGGCGCGCGCCTGGGCGGAAGCCTTGCCGCTCACGCATTATTTGCAACTGCAAACCAAATACTGGCTGGCTGGCGCGCCGTGGCGCTATGGCGTGCAGGAAATGCTGATACTGGCCGGCTTTGCCATCGGCTGCGGCGCCGTGGGCGTATTCCTGCTGGCGCGCCGCGCGAATGCGCCTGCGGCATGGGGGCGTGCATGATGTGGCAATCCTTCCTCGCCACCTGGCGCGCCATGCTGACGGACAAGGGCGCGCTGACCTTGCTGTTTATCGGCGGCATCATCTATTCCTTCTTCTATCCGCTGCCGTATTCGACGGAAATCGTCCAGCGCGTGCCCGTGGCGGTCGTCGACCAGGACCGCAGCGCCATGTCGCGCCAACTGACGCGCTTCGCCATGGCCCATCCATCACTGCAGGTCATCGCCGTTACGCCGGACTTGCCCGTCGCGCAGGACCTGCTGTGGCGCGACCAGGTCATGGGCGTGCTGATCCTTCCCGACGGCTTGCAGACGGATGTGCTGGCCGGCCGCGCCGCCCACGCGCAAGTGGCGGGCAATGGCTTGTATCTGATGCTGAACAAGGTGGCCTTGAACGGCCTGGCCGAAGTGGTGGGCACCGTGTCGGCCGGTATTGAGCTCAAGCGTTTGGGCGCGGGCACGCCGTCCAGCGTGCAGGCCAACCAGCAGCGCTCGCCCATTGCCTTAGCCGCCGTGCCCCTGTTTAACGTCAAGGAAGGCTATGGCGCGTATGTCGTGCCGGGCGTGGCGACGCTCATTGTGCAGCAAACCTTGCTGATCGGCATGACCATGCTGTTCGGCACCTGGTACCAGCGCAAGAGCTTTCCCCTGGCGGGCAAGCGCACGGCAGGCGGCTATGCGGGCATGCTGCTGGCGTTTGCCTGCGTGGCATTCCTCAACTGCTGCTATTTCTTCGGTTTCGTCTTCTGGTTCCAGGATTACCCCCGTGGTGGCAACTTCGGCGGCATGCTCTTGTTGCTGGTATTGTTTTCCCTGGCGGAAGCGGCCTTTGGCATGCTGCTGGGCATGCTGTTTCGCACGCGCGAACGGGGCACGCAGCTGATGATCGCCACCTCCATGCCTGTGCTGTTCCTAGCGGGCCTGACCTGGCCCGTCTCGTCCATGCCCGTCGTGCTGCAATGGCTGCGCTGGCTGCTGCCATCCACGGCCGGCATCCAGGGCTTTGTCGCGCTGAACCAGATGGGGGCGTCGCTGTATGAAATCCGTCATGAAGTGGCAGGGTTGCTGTGCCTGCTGGTGGCGTGCGTGGCGCTGGGCTGGTGGCGCTGGCGCAGGATCGATGAAACCGTTGTTGATTTGAACAAGGCGTAATCGGAACGATATGCAATAATTTCGTTTCCACATTAAATAACAACGCCTGACAAAACCGTAGCGAGCGGAAGGGAGTTGCGGCCGAGAAGCGCAACTGTACGAATGTACAGTGAGCATCGCAGGCCGTAAATACCGACGCGCAGCAGGTTTTGACAGGCGTTAGCCAATCATGTCCGCCTTTAACTTGTTCCAGCGTCTTTCGCAAGCCCCCACGAAACCCAAGGCGGCACCCGCCGCGCGGCAGTTCGACGTGGCGGACCTGTACCAGGGCCCTATCGCGCTGGGCGGCGATGGCGAGGCGGCCGCCAGGCCCTTCGATGAAAAGCTGCGCCAGGCCTACTTCTGGATCGTCAACCACGCCATCATCAGCCCCCATTACGATATCGAATACAATGATGGCCCGTCGCAGACGTATTGCGTGGGCGACAGCCGCCGCACCCTGAATTTGCCGTCGGCGCAAAGCTATTCCAGCTTCATCCTGCTGCCTCTGCTGACCTTTGCCACGCGCCGAAAATGCCTGTTCGTCGGCGGGCCGGGGCGCGGCAAGACGGCCAGCGCGCTGCTGATGGGCGTGCTGGCCGGTTCGACCGTCAAGGAAGTCAAACGGGCCATGCAGCATGGCCACCCGCAGATGACGGTGGCCGATTTGCTTGGTAACCCGCTGCCGGCAGACCTGGTGAACGCGCAAAGCATGGACGATATCCGTATCGCCTGGCGTGCCTGGCTGGGCATGCGCGTCAAAATCGTCGATGAATACAACCGCATCCCCACGCGTACGCAAAGCGCGCTACTGACCGTCATGGGCGACAATTACGCGGAAGTGCTGAACCACATTTACGAATGTCCGGAAGCGGCCTGGTACCTGACGGCCAACGACGACCAGGGCGGCGGCACTTACCAGGTGATTGAAGCGCTGCGTGACCGGGTCGACGTGACGGTGCAGGCGCTGGCCTTCAATCCGCGCTTTTTGAATGAGCTGCTGCTGCGCGTGGAAGAAAACGTGCGCCCCGAAGAGCTGGTGCCGCCCGATATTATCTTCACGGAAGGCGAGGTCGACCAGATCGGCGAAGCGATCCGCCAGGTGGGCATACCTGACGCCGTGCGGCGCCGCCTGGAATTTTTCGCCAGCCAGTTCGAGCTGTTCGAGACGGCCGGGGGCCAGTTTGAATACATGACCAAGGATACGGCGCGTCTGGCTGGCGCCGACCGTGGCGCCGCGCAGGCGGCCGACAATGGGCGCGACCGCCTGAAGGACCTGGGCTGCCAGACTTTAAATGGGATATCCGTGCGCACCCTGATGGCGTTGCTGATCTACGCCAAGGCCATGGCGTATTTTCGCGGTAACGGTGAAGTGGAGCTGGAAGACTTGCGCCAGGTGCTGCCCTTCGTCCTGCACAACAAGTTGCAGCCAGACCCGGACGCGCCCTTTTTCGCGCTGCCGGAAAACGCCGCCTACCGCAGCGATAGATTGGGCTGGCTGCGCCGCCTGTTCGATTTGTCGAACGATGAATTCAACCGCCTGGACCTGGACCGTGATGATCCGGTGGGCGTTTTGTCCGCGGAATTCGACCTGGGCCTCGATGGCGTCAGCGAACGCGAAACCCTGGCGCGCCTGAACCGCATCGAAAAGCTGATCGGCGAACGGACGAAAGGGCGCAAACTGTACGGTCCCCTGTATGACGACCTGCTCAAGCTCAAGTATCTGCATCAGCGCTATACGAATTACCGTAGCTGGCTGCGTTCGCAATGAATTACGCTCTGAATATGGATCACTGCCGAGGGTTTCTCGATGCGCTGGCCATGTTGAACAGCGAGGCCAGCGACCTGTGCGCGAGCTACGAGCTGCAGCGCCTGCCCGACGCGCCCGATCTGCTCACGGCGCTGGGCTTGCGCGTGGAAGGCCATGCCTTGAACGTCATCGAACCCGCGCGTGACTTGCCGGCGCCCCTGTGGCACCTCAAGGTAGCGCCGTGCGGACGCGCACAGCTGGAGCAGGTATGCCAGCGCTGGTTCTTTTCGTCGGACCACATGCAGACGGCGCCACCGGGCCGTTTTCGCACCTGCCTCGTCAACGCATTCCTCGAAGCGCTGGACATGTCGCTGGGCGGATTCACTACGCACGCCGTGAAGATGACGCCGCCGCCTGGTTTCTGGTACGCGATCCACTGGGACGAGATCGCGTTCGAGCGTGATGGTGAACGCTATCTGCTGCACTTTTCGCACAGCGATTGAGGCGTGGCGATGATCTCTCCTGCCTTTGCCTCGATACTTGCCAGCGGCCGCGCCCAGTTCAATGCGCGCGCACTGGAAGCGCGCCGGCGCTTTCCCTCGCTCGACATGGCCGCCTTTGGCGCCTTTTTGCACGACAGCGTCGATCCGCTGGTGGTGGCCGTGGCCGCCGCTTCGCCTGAGCGCGCGGGCGGCGCCACCCTGGTTGCCTATGACATGGCCCTGGAACTGGTAGGCCACGGCCTGGCGGGGCCGATGGCGAAAAATTCCTTCCTAAACACCGTCTGGCGCGAACTCGCGCCGTCGCTTGCGCCTTTGGTGGCGACGGCGCCTGTCGAGGTGCTGGGTATGCTGAGCAACGCCGCCATCCACATTGGTGCCGTGGCGGGCGCGCGTCCTGCGCAGTGGCAGCGCGAGCTGGCTGCCCTGGCAGCGCAGATCGCCACGGTGGCGCAGCTGCGCGCCGTGGGCCAGGTGCTGGCCTGGCGCGCCGGCGTCGCGCATTTCCGCCAGGGCGCGCTGGCCGCCGCCGACACCTTGCCGCCCGCGCTGGCGCTGGCCGCCTTTGGCGAGCCGGGCGCGCAATGGCCGCAGGTGCATGCGCAGTTGCTGGGCAATCCCTGGCGCGGCAATGCCGAGGGCAGGGAGTTTGGCGCCTTCAGCGGCCTGGGTGGCGACTTCGGCATGCCGCCGCAGGTACGCGCCACGGCGGACGGCTGCGGCTTTGCTGTGCGCAGCGGTGAACGCCACTACCTGCTGGTGGCCGATGCCTACGGCGCCGTGCTGCACAGCGCCACGGCGCAGGAGTTCGAGCAGGCGCCAAACGATAGACCATCTTCCGTGCGTCTCGATGGGGCAACCGTGCATATCGGCGCGCGCAGCATCGTGCTCGATGTGCCGGCCGGCGATATCGCCATCGCCGCCAATGCGCACACGCTGGCCATCACCTCACCCTGGACGCATGCGATCCGCCTGCTGCCGCTCGCATGAAGAAGGATGCCGACAGCACCCTGATCGATGCCTGGCAGGCTGCCTGGCCCCAGGCCCTGGCCGTGTGGAGCAAATTTACGCGCCTGCGCGACCCCAGCCTGTGCGCCAGCCACGTTGAGGCCAGCAAGCAGGGCTTGTCCGGCAGCTTCGCCATGATCCGCCTGCTGGACCAGAGCGTCGTGGTCGACTTGCCGCTGGTGACGGAACTGGGGCTGGACGACTATGCGCTGGAAGTGCTCGCGCATGAAATCGGCCACCACATCCTCGCGCCAGGCAATGCCAGTGACCAGTTCCGCCTGCTGGCGCGCATGCGCCGCGCCTTGCCCACCCTGGAGCAGCACGCGCCCATGGTGGCCAACCTGTACACGGACCTGTTCATCAACGACCGTTTGCAGCGCCAGGCGAATTTGCGCATGGCCGACATCTACCGCAAGCTGCAGCAGGGCCGCGAGCCTACGCTGGATGGCCAAGCCAAGGCCAGCGGCGGCGTGTGGACCCTGTACATGCGCATCTATGAAAACCTGTGGCAGCTGGAAAAGGGGGAACTGGGCGGTGGCCAGGCCGACGAGCGCCTGGATACGGATGCCTGGCTGGGCGCGCGCCTGATACGCGTGTATGCGAACGACTGGATGCTGGCGGCGGGCCGCTTCGCCACCTTGCTGCTGCCTTACCTGGTGGAAGATACTAATGCCCTGGGTGGCAGCCTTGACCCCAGCCGCTATCTGCAGGACACGCGCGATGCGGCTCGTGGCTGCCAGACGTATGGCGCGCAGCAGATCGAGGATGAAGAAGAGGACGGCGCCATCCATCCCGTGCACGACAAGCGCATCTCGGGCCTCGATGGCGAAGAGCCGCAAGCCGAGGCGCCGACGAGGGCGGGTAGTGGCCAGTTGCGCGAGCCGTTCGAGCTGGGCGACATTTTGAAGGCCTCGGGCATCAACCTGAGCGACCATGAAATCGCCATCCGCTACTACCGCGAACGGGCCTTGCCGCACCTGGTGGCGTTTCCCAGCCGCCCCGCACCCGAATCGCAGGAGCCGCAGATGGAAGGGCTGGAAGCGTGGGAGATCGGCGACCCGCTGGAAGAAATCGACTGGTTGCAATCCGTGATGCAGTCGCCGCGCCCCGTACCCGGCGTGACCACCATGCGCCGCGTGGTTGGCCGCGAACCGGCGCGCGCCATCGACGCAGTGCCCGTCGACCTGGACATGTACGTGGACAGTTCCGGCTCCATGCCGAACCCGCAGGCGCACACTTCGTTTCTGACCCTGGCTGGCGCCGTCATCGCCTTGTCCGCCCTGCGCGCCGGCGCGAAAGTGCAGGTGACCCTCTGGAGCGGCAAGAACGAGGTGATGCAGACGCCAGGTTTCGTGCGCGATGAAGACATGATTCTGGGCGTGCTGACGGAATTTTTTGGCGGCGGCACCTGTTTCCCCATCCATTGCCTGCGCAAGACCTTTGCCGCCAGGCGCGAACGGCCCGCGCATATCCTGATGATTTCGGATGATGGCATCACCACCATGTTCGATGACGATGAACTGGGCAACAGCGGCTGGGATGTTTCCGCCAAGGCGCTGGCACAGGGCGGCGCGGGTGGCACCATGGCCTTGAACCTGGAGCGCGGCTGGGATGGCGTGGCCAGCCACAAGTGGCTGCAGCAGACCTATGAAACCCTGAAACGCGCGCGCCGCGAGCAGGGCTGGGATATCCACGCCGTCGAGCGCTACGAAGATTTGCTGGACTTTGCGCGCGCGTTCAGCCGCAGGCATTATGTGAAGAGTTAAATAAGATGAATATGCGCAGCAAAATTCCGGGGTCAGACCCGGCGGGGCAATACGGTCCAATGGACCGTATTGCGATTCCGAAGGAACTGACCCCAGTATTTGCCGTGGGGTTGAGGTAATGACATCATGATGCAAATCGGTCCCCACCTCGAAACCCTGACCCACCGCCTGGCCGACACGCCCGCCGAATTCCTCGCCGAGCCGCGCATCGCCGGCGTCGCCAATGCGCAGGCGGTGGCGGTTGCTGCGCTGGTCAACGACATCCTGCTGCTGCATGGCGCGCGCGCGCCGGCCACGTCCTTGCAGGGTTTTGTCGGCGCGCAGGTGAAGGCGGACCGCAACCGGCTGGCGCTGGCCATGATCCTGTGCTGGCTGCTGGCCGACGAGTGGTTCATCGGCGAGCAGTTGCCGCAGCCAGCCTTGCTGCAAGTGCTGGGCGAGGCGGCGCGCGAGCTGGCTGCCGCCACGCCAGCCCACCAGTTCACGCAAGACCCGGAGCGGCGCGAGGAACTGGCGCGTATCGTGCTGGCGCGCCTGGGTTTTCGTCCCCGCGATGAAAGCATGGCGCAGGCTACGGACAGATTGTCTGCCATCAGCGGCACGGAGCGCCGCCGCCTGCTTGAAGCGAGCCGGCAGGCCGAGCAGCGCGCGCGGGAAATCCGCGAGGCGCTGGCGAAAAAGGCGGCCGAGGAATCGGCCGACAAGTGGTCGCGCGAATGACGCTCGCTGGCAAACCTGACGTCAATCTGCCGGGTGGCGCCTGGGAATCGGACCGCGACTACTGTCCCACCCTGACGCAGGCGGGCGCGCGCATGCTGGAAAAGCTGCGCAGCCATCCTGCAGCGCCCCGGTATCGCAACCGCAGCGGCAACAAGCTGTTGGCCGCGGAAGTCGAGGCTCTGCGCGCCTATGAACAGGAAGTCATGGATGCGGCGATAGGCTGGAGCGCCGCCGCGCCGCCATCCTGGCTGGCGGATTTTCTCAAAACGGTCTACGCCACGGTGCCGTACTACCGCGCCTGCGGTTCGCCACCGGCGCGCCTCATCGATGCAACGCCCATCAGCCGCGCCGAGCTGGCGCACGATATCGCCGCCTTCGTGCCCGACGATGCGGACCTGGCGCGCATGATCAATTTCCAGACGACGGGCACCACTGGCCACCCGCTGCTGATCGCCTCGCACCCGCTGGTGGCGGGGCGCTACCTGGCTTTCCACAAGCGCGCGCTGCGGCGTTTTGGCGTGACCCTGCGCCACGGCGCGGGGCAGGTGGGCGTCATGCTGCTGGGGCACCAGCGCCGCTGCTTCACTTATGTCTCCGTCACGCCCACGATGCACGAATCGGGCCTGGCGAAGATCAACCTGCACGTGGACGACTGGCGCGAGCCGGACGACCGCGCGCGCTATCTGGACGCCATGGCACCCGAATTGATCGCGGGCGACCCCATCTCGTTTGCCGAGTTGCTGACCTTGCCCATGACGCACAAGCCGGCCGCGCTGATGTCCGTCTCCATGATGCTGTTGCCCGGCATGCGCGCACGCCTGGAAGAGCGTTTCGGCTGCCCCGTGCTCGACATCTATTCGCTCAATGAAGTGGGACCCGTGGCTGTCTACGACGAGCAGGCGGGCGGCCACGTGCTGCTGCAGCACCGGCTGTACGTGGAAATCCTCGACGCCGGCGGCCAGCCCGTGCCGCTTGGTGCGCGCGGCGAAATCACCGTGACGGGCGGCTTCAATTTCTGCCTGCCCCTGGTGCGCTACCGCACGGGCGATTACGCTTCGCTGGCGCATGGGCCGCATGGTCCCGTGCTGGTGGGCCTGGCGGGCCGCAGTCCCTTGCGCTACAGGACGATCAACGGCGAATGGATCAACAATATCGACGTCACGCACGCACTGAAGCCGCTGGCCATCGCCTTGTTCGGCGTGCACCAGCATGGCGACGGCATGGTCGTGCTGCGCCTGGCGCCGGGCGCCATGTCGCAGGCGGACCGCGCGCACGCCTTGCTGGCGCCTTTTTTCGGCGACATCACGGTCGAGGCCTTGCTGGCGGAAGACAAGATCATTCAATACACCTCGGATGTGCAGGAAGCGGCAGCATGAATCTTTATAAGCGCGGCCTGGTAGTCGGCAAATTTTGCCCGCTGCACAAGGGCCATGAACTGTTGATCCATCGTGCGCAGGAGGCTTGCGAAGAACTGCTGGTGGTCAGCTACACCAGGCCTGAATTTCCCGGCCTGGAACCGGCGCGCCGGGAAGCCTGGCTACGCGCGCAATTTCCGCAGGCGCAAATCGTGGTGCTGGACAATGCCCGCCTGGCCGCCCTGTGCGCAGCGCGCGGCGTGCCGGCGCGGATCCTGCCGCACAACGACGACGACGGCGAACTGCATCGCCACTTCATGGGCTGGCTGTGCTGGACGGTGCTGGCGCTGCCCGTCGATGCGGTGTTCAGCAGCGAAGACTATGGCCCCGGCTTTGCGCGGGTGCTGGCGCGGCATTACGCGGGGGGCGCGGTGGCGCATGTCAGCGTGGACCAGGCGAGGGCGCTGGTGCCCGTGTCCGGCACCCTGGTGCGGCAAGACCCGCAGGCGCACAGCGCCTTCCTGTCGCCCCTGGTGCGTGCCCATTTCGTCACGCGCGTGTGCGTGCTCGGTGGCGAATCGAGCGGCAAGACGACACTGGCGGCCGCGCTGGCAGCGCATTTCGATACCGGCTGGGTGTCCGAGTATGGCCGCGAGCTGTGGGAAGGCCAGGATGGCGTATTACATTACGACGATCTGCTCAAGATTGGCCGCGAGCAGCTGCGCCGCGAAGCGCAAGCCGCCATGGCCGTGCAGCGCTGGCTGTTTTGCGATACCTCGCCCCTGACCACGTATTTTTACTGCGTCGAGATGTTCGGCAAGGCCGAGCAGGAATTGGCGCAGCTGGCCGAGCATCGCTACGACCTGGTGCTGCTGTGCGCGCCCGACTTCCCCTTCATCCAGGATGGCACGCGCCGTGACGGGGATTTCCGCGCGCGCCAGCATGCGTGGTATCAGGCCGAGCTGGCGCGGCGGGGGATCGCCTTTATCCATGTGTCAGGGTCGGTGGACGAGCGGGTCGGGCAGGTGGCGCGGGTGTTGGCGGAGCGTAATCCGACATGACCACTACAGCGGCCGCACGGGAATGCAGATCACGCAAGAGAATTCGCCGGTGCTCGGGTCCATCGCCGTGGCGGCGGAGAAGCGCTTGAAGCACGGGCGCTCATCCCACTGCAGGCCGCTGGCCGGCAGCCATTCGCGCGTCATGCGCGTCCACGTGCACGGCATTCATGCACCGTGCATATTCGGTGAGGAACAGGCCGGACGCAGCCTGTTCCGGCGATGGTAGCGGGGAGTTCATGTTGCTGATTACGCCATGAAATCCCCCGCTGGCCGCGTGAAGAAGGGCTTACGCCGCGTTCAACGCCTGCTCCAGGTCTTCGCGCAAGTCGTCGATATGCTCGATGCCGACGGACAGGCGCAGCATGTCTTCGGACACGCCCGCCTTGGCCAGTTCTTCGGCATTGAGCTGGCGGTGCGTGGTGGACGCCGGGTGGGTGGCCAGCGACTTGGCGTCGCCGATATTGACCAGGCGCGTGAACAGCTGCAGGGCATCGAGCACGCGGGCGCCGGCCGCGCGCGGATCTTCGCCAGCGGCCAGCTTCAGGCCGAACGACAAAATGCCCGAGGCGCGGCCGTTCATGTACTTTTTCACCAGCGCGTGGTCCGGGTGGTCTTCCAGGCCCGCGTAATTGACCCACGCGACTTTTGGATGCTGCTTCAGGTGCCTGGCCAGGGCCAGCGTGTTGTCGCAGATGCGGTCCATGCGCAGGGCCAGGGTTTCGATGCCCTGGATCAGCTGGAAGGCGCTCAAGGGCGAAATCGCCGCGCCCATGTTACGCAACGGGACAACGCGCGCGCGGCCGATGAAGGCGGCGGGGCCGAAGGCTTCCGTGTAGACGACGCCGTGATACGACACGTCCGGTTCGTTCAGGCGTTTGAAGCGTTCCTTGTGTTCGGCCCATGGAAATTTGCCGCTGTCGACGATGGCGCCGCCCACGGTAGTGCCGTGGCCGCCCAGGTATTTCGTCAACGAATGGACGACGATATCGGCGCCATGCTCGATGGGGCGGAACAAATAGGGGCTCGGCACCGTGTTATCGACGATCAGCGGGATGCCGTGCGCATGCGCGATCTCGGCCAGTTTCGCCACGTCCGTCACATTGCCCAGCGGGTTGCCGATCGATTCGCAAAAGATGGCCTTGGTGCGGCTGTCGATCAGGGCGGCGAAGGTTTCGGGCTGGCGCGCGTCAGCGAAGCGCACTTCGATGCCGATCTGCGGCAGGGTGTGGGCAAACAGGTTGTAGGTGCCGCCATACAGCTGGCTGGCGGAGATGAAATTGTCGCCCGCTTCGGTGATGGTCTGGATCGCGTAGGTAATGGCCGCCATGCCCGACGCCACGGCCAGCGCTGCCACGCCGCCTTCCAGCGCTGCAACTCTCTTTTCCAGCACGTCCTGCGTGGGATTCATGATGCGCGTGTAGATATTGCCGGCTACTTTCAGGTCGAACAGGTCGGCGCCATGCTGGGCATTATCGAAAGCGTAGGCCACCGTCTGGTAGATGGGGACGGCGGCGGCCTTGGTGGTCGGGTCGGGGGTGTAGCCGGCGTGCACGGCCAGGGTTTCGATTCTCATGTGGTCTCCGGTGTCGATGGTATGCGGTGGTGAAATCCGCAGTCATTGTGCCATGCGTCCGTTAGCCCGTTGCTACGCTTGATAGAATATTAAGTCATAAGCTAGTGCTGTCTTGATATAAGTCATGTAGTTCTGCCAGCGCGATGAAACGTTCATGCGTGCCATGCTGCGCGCAGGCAAACGCGCCGGCGATGGCGCCGCGGCGCATGGCGGCGTCGATGCCCGCGCCATCCAGCCATGTCTGCAGGAAGGCGGCGACGAAGGAGTCGCCCGCGCCATTCGTGTCCACCACGGGCAGCTTCAAACCCGCAGCTGGATAGTGGCGCACGGACGCGCTACCCCGCTCCAGCACATACGCGCCGTGCGCGCCGGCCATGGCGATCACGGTCTGTGCGCGGCCTTCCGCGACTATCGTGCGCATGACGGATTCCATGCGCTCGGCCAGCGCGGCCGTACTGAGGAAGACCAGGTCGGCCCGCAGCGCGAACATCTTGTGGTGCGGGTTGACGCCATCCCAGTCGTGCAAATCGGTCGACACCGTGGTGCCGCACACTTGCGCGTCGTCAAACAGCGCCGCCACCCAGCCCATGATGGAAAAGTGCGCGTGGCGGGCCGGGCCC
The DNA here is from genome assembly GCF_051380775.1 of Janthinobacterium pasteuri. Classification (NCBI taxonomy): domain Bacteria; kingdom Pseudomonadati; phylum Pseudomonadota; class Betaproteobacteria; order Burkholderiales; family Oxalobacteraceae; genus Janthinobacterium; species Janthinobacterium pasteuri. Next base: position 19,106 of record NZ_JBNYXS010000005.1, read on the forward strand.
AGATAGGGCAGGTAGAAATTGGGTGGCATGCGCACGTCTTCCGGGTGGCGGCCGTCGTATAGCGACAGCCGGCGCCCTTGCGGGTCGACCAGGTTGACGCTGCGCCGCGTGCCAGACGGTTCGACGATGTATGAAAAATCGAGTTTGGCTTCCTTGTAGCGCTGCAGGATGGCCGCGCCTTGCGCATCGTCGCCGATGAAGTCGATGAACTTGCAGCGCAGGCCCAGCGCATGGCAGCCAAGCGCCACGCCATTGCCCGTGTGCGCCACGTAGTCGCGGATGGGCGGCACGTGCAGCGAATCGGCCACCGGCAGTTGCAGGGAAGGGACGCGCACTATTGTGTCGATGCCGGCGCCGCCGACCACTACAATGTCATAGGTACTCATGGTGCAGCTTTCTCCAGCAGGACGGTGCCGGCCGCGTTCACGGCGACGGCGCCTTTTTTTACCAAGTATGTTTGATGCGTGTAGGCGTCGCGCAGCAGGGCGCCGTCGGCGAACACGCCGTGCACCTTCAGCTCGATGGCGCCCTGTGCCTCGGGCACGGCGATGACGGCGTCGCCATCGATCACGCGGGCGAAGGCGTACGGCTTGTCGTTGATGAATCGATGCTCGCCGCGCGCCAGGGCAGGGTGGCGCAGCCGGAACTGGCCCAGCTTGCGCGCATGCGCAAGAGTTGCAGAGTCCATGGATGTCCAGTTCATGTCGGAGCGGGTGGCCTGCTGTTCGTCGCCGATGGGTGCCGCGCCAGGCTGGCGACCGCTTTCATCGCCGTAGAACAGCTGCACGCCACCGGGTGCCAGCAGCAGGGCGGACAATCCATGTTTCAGCTCCTTGCGCGGGAACAGGCTGGTATCGTGCGAAGAGATATACGACAGGATGTCGTAGCGGGGACTCTTATTCAGCAAGCCCGCGTACTGGCGGTACACGCCATCGATGCTTGTCCAGTCGCCGCCCGCGCGGTGTTGAAAGTCGAAATTGATCATCGAGTCGAAGCCCGCGTCATGCCAGCTGCTGCGCTCCGGGCCATGGCCCCACGCTTCGCCTGTCATCCAGAACGGCGCGTCGTCGATTTTCTGTTGCGGATGGCGCGTTTTCCAATCCTTCAAGGCGTCGCTGGCGGCCGCGCGCAGGGCCAGCCAGCTGGCCGGCTCCACGTGCTTGACGGTGTCGGCCCTGAAACCGTCGACGCCGAATTCGCGCACCCAGTCGGCCAGCCAGTGGACCAGGTAAGCGCGCACGGTGGTGTCGGGCAGGGCCACGGCGCGGGTGTCGGCCTTGCGCTGCAGGATGGGCGGCAAGCCCACGGCCTTGCCGCTTTCCGTGCGGAAGTCGGGCAGGAAGGCCAGCTGCATCGTGTAGTCGTCCTTGCCGCCATCGGGATAGCCGGGCAAGCCCGCGCGCACCCAGTCCGGGCCCCACCACTGTTTGAATTCGAAGTTATTGTAGTCGATGAAGCTGTGATAATCGCGCAAGCCGGCCTTCTCGCGACCCGGCCACAGCACAGGCACCTTGTATTCGGACAGGGTGCGCAGGTCCGCGTAGCCGGGGTGGTTCAGCACCACGTCGAACAGCACGCGGATGCCCTGCGCGTGGGCCGTGTTGATCATCTCGCGCAATTCTTCGCGCGTGCCCATGTTGGCATCCATGGTGGTGTAGTCGAGCGCCCAGTAGCCGTGGTAGGCGTAGTGCTGGAATTGCTGCTTGCCGCCTACCACCCAGCCGTGTATCTGTTCATACGGCGCCGTGATCCACAGGGCATTGACGCCCAGGTCTTGGAAATAGCCGGCTTTCAGCTGCTGCGTGATGCCGGCGATGTCGCCGCCGTGAAAGCTGCCCACATCGCCGCCTTGCGGGTCGGCGGCGCGGCCATAACTGTGGTCGTTGCCGGGATTGCCGTTGGCGTAGCGATCTGTCACGGCAAAGTAGACGATGGGGTTGTCCGCGAAACTGCCCGCCTGCGCCGGTGCGCAGAAGAGCAAAGCGGCGAGGGCGGTCAGCACGGTCTTCATGTCAGCCCTTCACGCCGCCAGCCGTCAGGCCGGAGATCATCCACTTCTGCGCCAGCAGGAATACGGCCGTGATGGGCAAGCCGGACAAGATGGCTGCCGCGGCGAAGTCGCCCCACAGGTATTTTTGCTCGTACAGGAACAGTTTCGAGCCGACGGCCAGGGTCAGGTTGTTTTGTTCATGCAGCAGCACGGAGGCGATCGGGTATTCGATGATGGCGCCGATGAAGGACAACAAAAACACCACCATCAAAATGGGCACCGTCATTGGCAGCAGCACGTAGATAAACGCCTGCCACTGCGTGGCGCCATCAACCTTGGCCGCTTCCTCGATCTCGATGGGGATGGTTTGATAGTAGCCCTTGATGGTCCAGATATGCAGGGCGATGCCGCCCGTGTAAGCGAGCACCAGGCTGCCGTGGTGGTCGATGCCCAGCCATGGCACGTAGCTGCCCAGCACATCGAAGATGGCGTAGATGGCCACCAGGGCCAGCACGGCGGGGAACATTTGCAGCAGCATCAGCGCGGACAGGGTTTGCGACTTGAAGCGGAACTGCATGCGCGCGAATGCATACGCGCAGGTGGTCGACAGCAGCACGGTGACGGTGGCGCTCATGCTGGCCACCTTGATGGAATTCCATAGCCACAGCAGCACGGGGAAGTCCGGCTCGACCAGCGTGCCGTTGGGCGCCTGGTAAGACATGCCCAGCGCCAATCGCCAGTGCTCGAAGCTGATCTCGGGTGGTATCAAACTGCCCGAGGCGAAGTTGCCGGGCCGCAGGGAGATCGACAAAATCATCAGGAAGGGGAACATCACCAGCGCGATCAGCGCGATCACGGCGACGTGGGCCGCCAGGATGCGCCAGCGGTTGGAACGGTCGACAACGATAGCCATGAACTGTCCTTTATGCTTTGTTCATGCGCGTCAGGCGCATGTTGACCAGCGAAATCGCGGCCACGAGGAAGAAGATCAGCGTCGAGATGACGGCGGCCAGGCCAAAGTTCTGGCCGGAATCCTCGAACGCGATGCGGTAGGTGTAGGACACGAGCAAGTCGGTCGTGCCGGCAGGCAAGGTTGTGTCGAGGAAATCGGGACGCCCGCCCGTCAGCAAGCTGATCAGGACAAAATTGTTGAAATTGAAACCCAGGCTGGCCACCATCAAGGGCGTGAGCGGCTTGATGATCAACGGCAGGGTGATCTTGAAGAAATTCGTCAGCGGTCCCGCGCCGGCCAGGGCCGACGCTTCATACAGGTCCGACGGGATCGCCTTGATCAAGCCCATGCACACCACCATCATGTAGGGGTAGCCGAGCCAGGTGTTGACGATCAGGATCATCGCCTTGGCCAGCGTGGTGTCGGAGAACCAGGCGGGCTTGATGCCGAACAGGGCGTCGAGCACGAGGTTGATTTCACCAAAGTTATTATTGAACAAGCCTTTGAAGACCAGGATGGAAATGAAACCGGGCACGGCGTACGGCAGGAACAGCAGGGTGCGGTACAGGCCGCGGAAGCGCAGCGCATCCCAGTTCAGCAGCACGGCCAGCACCATGCCCAGGCCCGTCGTGGTGGCCACGCTGATCAGGGCGAAGACGATGGTCCAGACGAAAATGCGCAGGAAGGGGCCGCGGAACGCTTCATCGGAGAAAATCTTCACGAAGTTGGCGAAGCCCACATTGACCTTGAAACCCGGTTCCAGCTTCGTGCCATCCGGCATTTCATAAAAGCCCGTCTTGAAGTTCGGTTTGACCAGTTCGCCCGTAGCGATCTTCTTCAGCGTCTTGTCAGGGAGTTGCTTGTAGACATGCGCGACGGGGCCGAATTCGCGCAAACCCATCATGCGCAGCTCGATTTTGTTCGGCATGACCAAAGTGAGCAGCTTCAAATCCTTTTGCAGGGCGATGATGTCCTTGATGGGCAGTGGCTGGGCCAGCACGGGCGCCTGCACGGGGTCCAACGGTGCCACCTCGACGTTCAGGGGCACGGCGCGCTTCAGGGCCAGCGGCTGCGTCAGCAGCACTTCGCCCGTGTCCGGGCTTTCCAGGCGTAAACGGTATTGCTTGTTGTCAGGATGCACTGTCAGCGCGTAGCCCGTACTTTCCACGCGCTGCGTCTCGTCGAGCAGGTATTGCGTGGCCCGTTCGTAGGTGAGCAGGTTGCGCGAACTGAAATTGGTAAAGCCGATCGACACCGTGTACACCATCGGCAGCAGCACGAAGACGATCACCGCCGTGATGCCGGGAAACAGATAGCGGTAGGCATACGCGCGCGGCGACGTGAAGACAAACGTCGTCAGGGTCAGCAAGCCGAGGAAAACGGCGGCCAGCATGGTCTGGCCGGAAATGTACAACATGAAGAGCCGATACAGACCCAGCGCCATGCTGATGGTCAATACCGTAGGGCCGATAAACTTGCGCACGATGGGATACCTGTGAAGATGGTGAAAGACCTGGGGGGCATGCGCGCCAGTGGCGCGCATGCCAAAACCCCAGAGGGCAAGCCCCTTGAGTGACTTAGTTCGCCGTCGTGATCCGCTTCGCCGCCGCGTCCAGGCCATCCTTGGTGGTCTGGCGGCCTTGCGTGATGTTTTCCAGCGCCGATTGCATGGACGACCAGAAGCGGCCCATTTCCGGGTTGTTCGGCATCGGGCGGCCCGCTTGCGCGCTTTCCATCGTCGCCTGGATGTTCGGATTGGCTTTCAACTCCGCGAACAGCACCTTGTTCGCTGGCGTACCCAGCGGGACGTCGGCGTTGATGGTTTTCAGGCCATTGAGCTGCAGCATCTGGTTTTCCAGGAATTCCGTGGCCAGGTCCTTGTTCGGGCTCGCCTTGGAAATCATCGCGCCCAGCACGCCCACGAATGGCGTGGCCGTCTTGCCTGCCACGGTAGGAATCGTTGCCACGCCGTAATTGATCTTCGATTTGCGCGCGTTGTCCCACGACCATGGGCCGTTGATCATCATGGCGATCTTGCCCTGGTTGAAGCCCGCTTCCATTTCCGCGTAGCCCGCGCCCTTTGGCATGGCGCCACTGTTGATCAAGGTCATCAGCGCATTCACGCCAGCTTGCGAGCCGGCATTGTTGACGCCCGTCTTGGCCGCATCGTAGCGGCCGTCGCTCTTGACTTCAAACGGGTAGCCGCCGCCCGCGCCCAGCAAAGGCCAGGTGAAATAGGTATTCGTGTAATCCCACAGGATGGCTTTCTTGCCTTGCGCCGAGAGTTTTTTGTCCAGTGCGGCGATTTCCTCGAAGGTCTTTGGCGGATTCGGCACCAGGTCCTTGTTGTAGACGAGGGCGACGGCTTCGATGGAGATCGGGTAGCCCCAGGTCTTGCCGCCCACCGTGAAGGCGTTCCAGGCGAGCGGCAGGATGGCGGCGCGCGCTTCCTTGCTTGGCGTGACTGGTTGCAGCAAGCCCGCGTCAATCCAGCCGCCGATGCGGTCATGCGGCCAGATCCAGATATCCGGGCCCTTGCCGGCGGCCGCTGCCTGCTGGAATTTGTTCGGCGCATCTTCCGGGTGTTCGACGACGACCTTGATGCCCGTCTTCTTGGTGAATTCCTCGCCGACCTTGGCCAGGCCCTTGTAGCCCTTGTCGCCATTGATCCAGATCAAGAGGGTGCCTGCTTCGGCCGCGTTCGCCATGCTGACGGCGGCCAGGTTGCCGATGCCGGCCAGGGCGGCGGCGATCAGGGTGGTTTTGATGAAGCTGCGTTTCGGGTGCGTGAAGGACATGTCAATCTCCAGTGTCTTTTTTTATGTGAAGTATCAAGGCTGAAACGATGCAACCGGGCCAGGCGGCGCCTGTAGCGCCTGGCCCCTTAAAGCCGGGGTTCAGGTACGGGTCTGGCCGTGCTCGTCGAACACGTGGACGCGGGCGGGTGCCACCTGCAGCGCCACGGACTGGCCGATGGTCCAGTCCGTATCCGCATCGGCGCGCACCACCAGCGGCTCATCGCCGCCCGGTACGTGCACATACAGATAGCTGATGTCGCCCAGTTTTTCCACCGCCTGCACGGTGGCCGTGATGGCGGCCCCAGCACCGGGCGCGCACGCCTGTACGTGTTCAGGGCGCGCGCCGATGGTGACGGGGGTGCCGCTGGCCAGCGGCTGCTGGAGTGCCGCCTGCAGCAAGCCGCCTGCATTCGTGGCGATGGTGGCCACGCCGTCCGCGTAGCTGTGGACCTTGCCTTTGAGGAAATTCATGCGGGGCGAACCGAGGAAGCCGGCCACGAACAGGTTGGCGGGATGGTGGTATAGCTGCAGCGGTGCGCCCACTTGTTCGATGCGGCCCGCGTTGAGTACGACGATGCGGTCGGCCAGGGTCATCGCTTCGACCTGGTCATGCGTGACGTAAATCATGGTCGAGCGCAATTCGCGGTGCAAATTCGCCAGTTCGATGCGCATCTGCACGCGCAGCGAGGCGTCGAGATTCGACAGCGGCTCGTCGAACAGGAAGACGTCGGGTTTGCGCACGATGGCGCGGCCGATGGCCACGCGCTGGCGCTGGCCGCCTGACAAGTCTTTTGGCTTGCGTTCCAGCAAAGGTTCGATGCGCAGGATTTGCGCGGCGCGCTGCACGGCGTCGGCGATCTGTACGCGGCTCATGCCAGCCAGTTTCAGGCCGAACGCCATGTTTTGCGCCACGCTCATGTGCGGGTACAGGGCATAGCTCTGGAATACCATGGCGATGCCGCGCTTGGCGGGCGGCACATCGTTCATGCGCGTCTTGCCGATGAACAGGTCGCCGCCGCTGATTTCTTCCAGGCCGCAGATGCTGCGCAGCAGGGTGGACTTGCCGCAACCCGACGGGCCCACGAAGACCATGAATTCGCCGTCGGCGATCTCCAGGTCGATGCCGTGCAGGGTTTGCACGTCGCCATATGCCTTCTTCAGGCCTGTTAACTTCAGTCCAGCCATGTCGTCCTCGTTCTCTCAATTTGGCCCCGCTGATGCGCGGGGCTCGTTATTGTAATTGGCGGCATGGCCGCCAAAGCCTGCGATTTACGCCAGGGTGCCGAACCAGCCGCCATGTGGGGGCAGGGTGATCTGGCTGCCTTGCTTGTCGCCCGGCAAGCCGTGACCGGCCAGGTCCGTCGCTGCTGCTGCGGCCGGCAAGTCAAACGTGACCGCTTCGGTGCCCAGATTGAAGGCCGCCAGTACGGATGGTTGGCCGGGCAAGTCGCGGCGCAGAGCCAGCACGGGTTCCGGCGCATCGAAGAAGACGATATCGCCGCGCAGCAATTGCGGCAGGGTGCGGCGCCAGGCGAGAATGTTCTGCGCAAAGCGCAGAGGCGACCCGGCATTGTCCTCTTCCACGTTGACGGCGCGCGCCAAATGCTCGGGCGGCACGGGCAACCACGGTTTTGCCGAACTGAAGCCGCCATGCGGCGCGTCAGCCACCCATGGCATTGGCGTGCGGCAACCATCGCGGCCCTTGAACTGGGGCCAGAACGGGATGCCGTATGGGTCTTGCAGCGCTTCGAAAGGAATATCCGCTTCCGTCAGGGCCAGCTCGTCGCCCTGGTACAGGCACGGCGTGCCTTTCAGCGCCGCCTGCACGGCCAGCACCACCTTGGCCAGCGATGGCGACGGGTTCTCGCCGCCCCAGCGCGTCATGACGCGCACGCTGTCGTGGTTGCCCACGGACCAGGAAGCCCAGCCGTCGGCCACTTGCGCTTCGAATTCTTCCACCTGCGTGCGGATGTGCGCGGCGGAAAACTCTGCCGTCAGCAAGTTGAAACTGTAAGCCATGTGTAGCTTGTCGGCGCCCGTGTAGGCAGCCATGGTGGCCAGCGCATTGTCGTCGCCCACTTCGCCGATGGAAATGGCCTGGTATTCATCGAGTATGGCGCGCACGCGCTGCAGGTAAGCGATGTTTTCCGGCTGGGTCTTGTCGTACACGTGCGCTTGCATGCCGTACGGATTGATGGCCGACACGCTGCTCGCATCGCGCTGGGCGGCCGGCGGATTGTCGCGCAGCAACTGGTCGTGATACGGGAAGTTACAGGAATCGAAGCGGAAGCCATCGACACCGCGTTCCAGCCAGAAACGCAAGTTGTCCAGCTGGGCTTGCTGCACGGCTGGATTGTGGAAATTCAGGTCGGGCTGGCTGGCGAGGAAATCGTGCAGGTAGTACTGGCCGCGGCGCGGCTCCCATTGCCAGGCGGAACCGCCGAACACGGACAGCCAGTTGTTTGGCGCCGTACCGTCCGGTTTCTGGTCGGCCCATACATACCAGTCGGCCTTGGCATTGTCGCGGCTGGAGCGGCTTTCCACGAACCATGGGTGGACGTCGGACGAGTGCGATAACACCTGGTCGATCATCACTTTCAAGCCCAGTTCATGGGCGCGTGCCACCAGGCGGTCGAAATCGGCCAGGCTGCCAAACATGGGGTCGACGTCGCAGAAGTCGGCCACGTCGTAGCCGAAGTCTTTCATCGGTGATGTGAAGAAGGGCGAGATCCAGACGATGTCGGCGCCCAGGGCGGCAATGTAATCGAGCTTGGAGGTGATGCCGGGCAAGTCGCCGATGCCGTCGCCATTGCTGTCGAGGAAGCTGCGTGGATAGACCTGGTAGATGACGGCGCTGCGCCACCAGTCGGCGGGCAAGTGGGCGAGATTGTTCTGGATGGTCGGCATGAATGATTTCTTAAAAATTGCCTGTAGCCTTGGCTATCAGTGCAGCGCTGCTGGTTGGTAGGCGAACGTCTTATTTTAAGATTCAAAGCGCTTTGGGTATGAAATGAGTATAGTTCAAAGCGCTTTGAAAAGTAAAGCGATACACGCGCCAGACATACGATTTTTTTATGAGGGTGATTCAGGCCAACAATGCGGCGCTGCCGGCGAGGTGGCCGGCAGCGTAAGGGAGGGGAAAAGCGACTAGTTCGGCACAGGGCCGGCCGACTCGCCTGGCAAAAGTTCGCATGGCCACAGTTCCTGCAGCTCGGTGACGGGCGTACCGTCCATCAGGGCCAGCAGCATGTGGATCATCTTCGCGCCGGCGCCGCGCGGGTCGGGCTGGACGACGGTGGTGACGTTGTGGCCGGCCAGGGAGTCTTCCATCACGCCCCAGACGATCAGCGACATCTCGCTGCCGATAGCGATGCCAGCGTCGAGCAGGGCGCGCACGGCGCCCACGCCCGACATGTGATTGTCGACGATGACGGCGGTGGGGCGGGGCGAGCGGGCCAGCAGGCGCTGCATCGCCTGGTAGCCGGCGCGGCGGTCGTGCGCATTGTCGACCAGGTTGTCCGGGTCAACGGCGAGGCCGCCTGCCTGCATGGCGTGCTGGAAACTCTCGACGCGCTGGCGCACGAAGTTCAGGTCCGGCGTGGCGCTGATCAGGCCGATGCGCTGGTGGCCCAGCTGTGCCAGGCGTTCGACGGCCAGGCGCATGCCCGCCTCGTTGTCATAGTCGAACCAGGCGTGCGGCTGGTTCAGCTGCGTGCGGCCATGCGCGACAAACGGCATGCCCTGCTGCGCCAGGTAGGCGATGCGCTCGTCGAACGGTTTTGTCCGTCCGACCACGAGGCCGTCGATGCGGCGTCCCTTGACCATGCGTTCATAGGTGTGGAATTCATTGGTGGCCGACGCGGGCGCGATCATCATGTCCATCTGCTGCGCTTCCAGCGCTTCCGACATGCCGCCCACGATCTCGATGAACATGGGGTCGGCCAGGTCGTTCGGCATCAGCGGGTAAATGATGCCGACGATATTCGTGCGCCCCACGGCCAGGCTGCGCGCCATGGGATTGGGGCGGTAGCCGGCCGCCTGCGCGGCGGCCAGCACCCGCTCGCGCGTGCGTTCACTCACTTCCGGATAGCCATTCAAGGCGCGGCTGACGGTGGTTTCGGATATTCCTAGCGTTCTGGCGAGATTTTTGAGGTTCATGGATGCTGCAGTCGGGGGCTATCTTGAGTGGGTCTTGCCGCTGCCGGCGTCCTGCCGGTGGGCGGGAGCGGTGCAGTGCAATGCGATTAGGAGTAGTTTATCTGATAAATGCCGGAATGATCAGGGGTATGACCAGCGGCGGCAGCGCCCAAAAAAATACGCGGGCAAACCCAGGGGCGCCCGCGCTAAAAGAGGATACTGCTGAATCACTACATTGAAGCTGCCGGCCATCGCGTGCAGCGGCGAAATGGTGGGTCCGGGTAAAGCAGGCCCCCAGGAAGGCGGGCGGTGTTGCTGCCAGTGGCTGGCGCCTTGCGGCATCAGCCAGTGTTGGATGCTCTTACCACCAGGATTCCACTTGGAAACCCATGGAGCTGCCGTTTGTTTTTCCACCAAACACGCCCGTCGACGACAGCGCCGTTTCCGCTGCGGCCGCCGACTGGGCTGCCTTGTTCCATTTGGCGTAGGTGTAGAAGGCGCGCAGCACAGGGCGCGACCAGAAGCTGTTGCCTGCCGACAATTGCGGCGCGAAGGTCAGCTTGGTCAGGTTGCGGCTCTCGCCACCCTCCGGCTTGACGATGTCGTGGCCCAGTTCCACCGCCAGGCTGTAGTTGTCCGTAAAGTGGTAGACGGGACGCGCGCCGATCGAGGTCCATTTGCTGCTGACGCCGGCCGTTTGCTTGTCTTCGTAGACGAAGGTGCCCATGCCCGACCAGGAACCTTTGGGCTGGATCATGATTTGTTCCGTCAGGCGCGTGACCTTGTCGTCCTTGTCGGCGCCCAGGCTGAAGCCGCCCGTGTTGGCGGCGCTACCTTTGCCGAACTGCAAGGCGACCTTGTTGAAGCCACCCAGCAGGTTGCCCTGCGTATGCATGATGGTCAACAAGTGGCCGCTGGCGATGGGGGCGGCGCCTTGCGCATTGCGTTTCTGATTGAATTGCAGGCCCAGCGTCAGTTCACCGTCCGGGTTGACCTTGATGCCGGAAAAGCGCAAGTCGTGGGACAGACCCATGCGCTTGCTGTCGCCGTCATCGGCCGTGCGTACGATGGCGTAGGCCAGCTTGGCGGCGCCCAGGTCGATGTTTTCCAGGCCGGCGCCAGGGCCGCTGTTGTTCCAGAAGTAGTAATCGGTGATGTGAACGTCCTGGCGGTCGTAGTAGCGCTTGCCGACCCAGGCGCGCGCTTCGGCGAAAGCGCCCGTGCCAATCTTGTCAGCCACCACGTTCATTTCACGCCACGACGGGTCCGACTGTTCCCAGTCCTGGTTCTGATTGACGGAAAACGCCACCAGGGTATTGATGCGGAAGGTGGTGCCGTTGGCTGCCTTGAACGCTTCGCCGCCGAATTTCAGCTCGCCGTAGGTTTCGCACTCATTGCCCAGACGATACTTGGACGAGGCGCCGGCCAGGCCGAAACAGGCTTCCTTGCCGCCTTCGCTGCTGGTGCCGAAGCCCGAGCGGATGTAGCCGCCGAAGTCGATCGGCAAGGCAGCCTGGGCCGACGCGCTCAAGGCCATGAGCACTGCCGCTGGCAACGCTTTCAAGAAAAATTTGTTCATTGTGTCTCCAGTATTTTTATAGGTGTGGGATCGGTGCACGTCACTTCGCACAACCAAAGCGCTTTAACTGTGCCTCAAAGCGCTTTGAGTATAGTCCAAAGCGCTTTGATCAGTAAACTGGTTTTATTCCTTGAAACTTTTGAGGTGTTGCGGAGAAACATCAAAGGCGGGCAGCGGCGCATGGGCGCCGCCGTGTACGGCAAGTGCAAATCAGGAGGTAGTATCACCAGCGGGCAGGGCGGCCGTGTCCATTGTTGCAGCGGCCGGATGACGCAGGAATGCCAGAATCAGCAGGGCCGAGGCCGTGGTAATGCTGGCCAGCACATACAGCAAGTGGCGGAAAGCCGCGCCATACGCTTGCGCCAGCTCGGCGGTGTCTGCCTGCGGCAGCAGGGTAGCCGCATGGCGCAGTTCGCCAAGTGCCAGGAACGGCCCGGCGTGCGCCGCCTGTGCCGTGCCGACGCCGGCAATGCCGGCGCCGACCAGCGACGCCACGGTGAAGGTGCCCAGCAGCGCGCTGACGATGGCCAGCGCCAGGCCTTCGCTCGCCACGCGCGTCGTGTTGAAGATGCCGGCCGCCATGCCCGCCCGCTCGACGGGCACGACGCTGATGGCCAGGCCATCCATCAAGCCCCAGGGCAGGCTGATGCCGCAGCCGATCAGCAGCAGCGGTCCAAGCAAGCTGGCGGGCGACTGTCCCGGCGCGCAGGTCGATAGCCACAGCAAGCCACCCGCCGCCAGCAGCAGGCCGCTGGCGCAAATGTGTGCGGCGGCAATACGCTGCGCCGCCATGCCGGCCAGGACAGGCAGCACCAGCATGGGCGCCGACAGGGAGATCATCATGCGTCCCGCTTCCAGCGCGCTGTAGCCTTCGATACCGATGAAGCGGGCCGGCAGCAACACCAGCAGCACGACAAAGGAAAATGCGGGCGCGGCCGCCAGCAGTTGCACACCGGCAAAGGCCGGCAGGCGGAACAGCGACAGATCCAGCATGGGCCGCGCGGCGCGGCGCTCCACGCGGATGAAAGCGGCCAGCAGCAAGGCCGCGCCACCGAGCAGCCCCAGGCTGGCGGCGCTGCCCCAGCCACTGTCGGGCGCCTGCAGCAAGCCATACGTCAACAAAGAGAGGGCGCTTGTAAACGTCAGGGCGCCGGGCCAGTCCACGCCTTGCGCCTGCGGGTCGCGCGATTCGCGCATGGCGCGCGCGGCGGCCAGCAGGGAGGTCAGGCCGGCTGCGGCCGTGGCGACAAAAATGGCGCGCCAGCCCGTGTGCGTGATCAATGTGCCTGCCAGGAAGGGACCGAAGGCCAGGCCCACGCCGAAGGCTGTGCCGATCAGGCTGAAGGCGCGCGCGCGGGACGGGCCGTCGAATTCCTGCGCCAGGGCCGCCAGTCCGCTCGACAGGGCCATGGCGCAACCGAGGCCCTGGATGGCGCGCAGCACATCGAGCCACAGGATGGCGGGCGCGGCCGCCAGCGCCAGTGCGGCGGCGGAAAACACGCCCATGCCCAGCAAGAACACGCGCTTGCGACCATAGCGGTCGGCCAGCGCGCCGGCCACCATCAGGCAAGCGCCAAAGCTGAGCATGAAGGCATTTGTGATCCACGCCAGCGCCAGCGGCGTACCGTGCAGGTCGGCGGCGATGGCGGGGATGGCGATGGCGGGGCCTGTAAAACTGAGCGGCATGCACAGCGCGGCCAGGCAGACGGCGGCCAGCACGAAGGCGCGCCGGGCCGGGGAGGCAGGCTTCATATGGTGATTCGTATCCATGGGAGTGATTCCAGAAAGGGGGAATGTGATGATAATATGGACGTAATCAATGAAAAAGTGGCTTAAATTCCACTCATAGCGGACAAATATTCCTTAATGGAGATGGCGAGGTGGCATGGATAATCTGAACGGCATCGCCGCCTTCGTGCGCGCGGCGGAAATGCGCAGCTACGTGGCGGCCGGGCGCCTGCTCGGCGTGTCGGCTTCTGCCGTGGGCAAGAGCGTGGCGCGGCTGGAAGAAAAGCTGGGCGTGCGCTTGTTGAACCGCAGCACGCGGCGCATCAGCCTGAGCAACGAGGGCGCGCTGTTTTACGAGCGCTGCCAGCGCATCCTGGCCGACCTCGGCGATGCCGAGGCGGAATTGTCGCACCTGGCCGTGGCGCCCCGCGGCAAGCTCAAGGTCAGCCTGCCCGTGATCGGTTACCGCATCATCTTGCCCCTGCTGGCGGACTTTACGCGCCTGTACCCGGAGATCGAGCTCGACCTCGATTTCAACGACCGCCTGGTCGACGTGGTGGCCGAAGGCGTCGATGTGGCCGTGCGCAGCGGCACGCTCACCGATTCGCGCCTGATGGCGCGCGAGCTGGGGCCGTTTGCCTTTGCCATCGTCGGCGCTCCCGCGTATTTCGCCCGGCATGGCATGCCGGCCACGCCGCGCGAGCTGGAAGGGCACGCTTGCGTGCGCTATAAATTTCCCACCACGGGAAAATTACAGGAATGGGCGCTGCAGCGCGCCGAGGGCGACAGCGGCAGCGAGTTGCGCTTGCCGACGGCCTTGACCTGCAACAATATCGAGGCCTTGATCGGCGCCGCCACGCAGGGCGTTGGCCTCGCTTACCTGCCCGACTTTATCGTGCGCGACGCCATCGGACGGGGCGAACTGCAGGCCGTGCTGGCCGAGTACCTGCTGTACTCGAGCAAGTTCTGGGTGCTGTGGCCGTCGAGCCGCCATCTGTCTCCCAAAATTCGCGTCTTTGTTGACCATTTGTGTACCCACCTGCACTTTTCCTCGCCCCTTCCTGATCCTGTATCGCCGCGCTGACCTCCTGGCCGCCGCACTGGCGGCTGGTTGCGGAATATTCCTACCCCCAAGAGATTATTCCTAACGCTGCCGAATTTATATTTGCTGCGCCGCACCACGCGATGCCGCGCAGCATCAACTTATGGTCTTCCTGAATACCGGTTATGCGCTAATTAAATTGCCATGAAGAATTTATTTATGTTAATTTCATATTTGTTTCTGTCACATTGCATCGGCGTGACGGTTGCGGGAACATGCGCAGGATTAGGCGCACTAAGCGTGTAGTAACCAACAATTAAGGGGTGGCAACCCCGTTCCGTTCAGGGAGTGTGCATGAAGACAGTGATGACGACACCGCAGAATCCGGTGCCAGCTGCAACAGCGAAACCGGCCCGCAAAACGGGTTTGTTGCTGGGTGGCGGTGCACCAAATTCCACCCTGATTGCCGGCGCTCTGGCCGCTTTCCTCGACGAGGGCATCGAGTTCGACGTCATTTCCGCCTCCGGCGCCGGTGTGTTGATGGGCTTGCTTTACACGACGCCGCACGAGGCCACGCCACGCCAGGCCTTGCAAAGCTGGGCCGACACGGGTGTGGCCGACAGCATCTACAAGATGATTCCGATCAACTACAAGGTGTTCCAGAAGCCGGGCATGCAGGCGAGCACCTTTCGCGACGCTTTCCAGCCGCCGGCCAACAATCCTTTTTTTCAGGCGTTCCAGCAAACGTTTGCGGGCGTGCCCACAGCCTGGTCGGACTGGGGCAAGCTGATGGTGTCATCGCTGTCGCCATCGGACCTTTCGGCGAAAAGCCTGGGTCTGTGCGCGCACTTGCCCTTCCTGGAAAAAGCCGTGGATTTCTCGGGCGTGGCGCGCATGCGCCCCGATTTCTATATCAATGCCTACAACCTCAGCGAACATCGCATGCAAATCTGGGGCAAGCACGAGATCGAACCCATCCATGTGCGCGCGGCCCTGTCGTTTCCCTTCCTGTATGCGCCCACGACCATCGCTGGCGATGACTACATCGAAGGCGCGGCGCTCGATACGCTCAATTTCGAGCCATTTATCGAAGGCAAGGGCGAGCACCATGACGCCGACACCCTGGTCATCCTCGACATCCTGGGCGACGAGCGCTTGCTGCGCAAGCCGCGCAACCTGTACGACGCCTGGGTGCGCTCCATCATCACGCCGTTGGTGAAAATTTCCAAGAGCGAGCTGCGCCTGTTCGAGCTCGAGCACAACACGGACGCGCAAACGGGCCAGCCCAAGCGGCGCCTGCTGAAGCTCGACCTGATGGGCGGCATCCCGGAGCAGCACTGGCCCGATACCCTGGACTGGTCCAGCTCGAACATGCAGCTGCTGTTCGACGTGGGCCACAAGGCGGGCCTGGCGTTTTGTCGCCAGCATGGCGACTTGCTGCGCCGCACGCCTGGCGCTTCGCCGCTGGCGGCCTAGCACCGGTCTCCGGCCACCTGATCGGCAGCTACTCATCCTGCCTGGCTCCGCCAGGTCACCTTTTTACTGTGAAACGCCATGAATATCACCAAGCAATTAATTCTGACCCTCACCATCGCCTTGCTGGCCTTGCTATTGCTTGGCGCCGGCGGCGCCATCCAGTTGCAGCGCGCCCAGGAGCGTTTTGATACCGTGCAAAACCGCATCATCCCCAGCATCCAGGGCTTGAATGCGGCCAAGGGATTCCTGGCAGATTCGCGCCTGGCCGGCTACCGCCTGTCCGTGTTCTCGAACCTGGCCGACAAGACGGCGCTGGACAAGGCCGTGGCCGACGCCAACACGAATTTCGACAAGGTCATCGCCACCTACCGCGCCGAGCGCCTGTACGACGCGACGGACAGCAAGATGCTCGA
This sequence comes from Janthinobacterium pasteuri, assembly GCF_051380775.1. Classification (NCBI taxonomy): domain Bacteria; kingdom Pseudomonadati; phylum Pseudomonadota; class Betaproteobacteria; order Burkholderiales; family Oxalobacteraceae; genus Janthinobacterium; species Janthinobacterium pasteuri. The sequence goes on from NZ_JBNYXS010000005.1 coordinate 35,221, forward strand.
CGCCGACCAGGCCGCCATGGAAGCCTACCGCCGCGCGCTGGTGCCATTCTTTGCCGCCGCCTACGCGGGCGACATGGATGGCGTGCGCGCCACCTTGCTGGCGGGTACGCCACTGGCCATCACGGCGGCAGCCGCGAAAAAAAGCATGGATGACCATATCGCCTACAACAATAAGCTGGTCGAAGACGTGAAGGCTGAAAGCCTGGCCGCCTACGACACGGCGTTCAACACCATGCTGGCGGTGCTGGGCGTGGCCGTGCTGCTGACGGGCGCGCTGGCCTGGCATATCTACCGCACCATCAGCGGCGGCCTGGGCGATATCGAGCACACGCTGGAACGCGTCAGCGCCTCGCTGGACCTGTCCGCCGCCATGCCCGTCGAGCGCATGGATGAAGTGGGCCGCACGGCCACCGCCTTCAACAAGTTTCTGGAACGCATAGTCGACGTGATCGCCACCGTGCGCACATCGGCCGATACGGTCAGCGTGGCGGCCGCGCAGATTTCCGCCGGCAACGCGGACCTGTCCGTACGCACCGAGCAACAGGCGTCTTCGCTGGAAGAAACGGCGTCCAGCCTGGAAGAGCTGACCTCGGCCGTGCGCCAGAATACGGACAATGCGCGTCAGGCCAATACCCTGGCCGTGTCCGCCTCGGACGTGGCCCGCAAGGGCGGCGCCGTGGTAGCGCAAGTGGTGGGCACGATGGGTTCCATCAATGAGTCGGCGAAGAAGATCGCCGACATTATCGGCGTGATCGACGGCATTGCTTTCCAAACCAATATTTTGGCGCTGAATGCGGCCGTCGAGGCGGCCCGCGCGGGCGAGCAGGGCCGCGGCTTTGCCGTGGTGGCCACCGAGGTGCGCAACCTGGCGCAGCGCTCGGCGGCGGCAGCCAAGGAAATCAAGGGCTTGATCGAGGATTCCGTGGATAAAGTCAACACGGGCAGCGCGCTGGTTGACCAGGCGGGCGCGACCATGGAAGAAATCGTCGCCAGCATCCGTCGCGTGACGGACATCATGGGCGACATCGCCAACGCCAGCCACGAGCAAAGCGCCGGCATCGAGCAGGTGAACCAGGCCATTTCCCAGATGGACCAGGTCACTCAGCAAAACGCTGCCCTGGTGGAAGAGGCGGCCGCCGCCGCATCCTCGCTACAAGACCGCGCCGTGGAACTGGTCGACGTGGTGGCCGTGTTCCGCTTGCGTGCCGATACCCAGGGGAAAGCGTTGAAGGTGGCGGGCGGCTTGCCGGCCCCGGCAGCGCCTGCCGCCAGCCGGCGCCTGGCGCTGCCCGGCCGCAGCGCCCGCAGTTAAACCTTGTAACTCCCCCCCCCGGTACGCCGGGGGGTTTCTTTGGTGCTGGCGCTGTCCCATGCGGGAGTGTTGATGTTCTGGACCTGTGGCGAGTGTCAGTGAAGTTGCCCGGGCGGAAGGAGGGGCACCGTCCGGTTCTTCGCCAGTCAGGGTGCCTGCCTGGCTTACGGACGCGTGAGTCCGCTTTCGCCCCAAAGCGGTCTTTGTTCAAGAGTTCTACTTCTCGTAAAAACCACTACAAAGGTGACACCCAAAAATTCCACCATAGTGGAAATTATGATCTGAACAATAGGCGGCACTTGGGCTATATCCTTCTTGGCAATATGTAACCTCCTCAAAAATAGCTCTATTGGACGATGCTAGTTGCCGCGCGTTTTGATAGCCCAATCCTAATGAAACCTGCATCGGTCTTCTGTCGCGCACACTTTCCATCACTGCTTTTCGCAGTTCAATCTCACTAGCAAAAACTCCCTGCGCACGGATGAGCTTAAGTCCTTCTTCCCGCATAGTAGGAGCTATTTTCGCCCACAGCTGAACTCGAACTGGTTCTTCCATCTTTCGTACCTCATCAATTCCTCTAACTGTCTGCTCCTGGCCGGAACCGGCATCACAGTTTCTGATACAGGAATGTTGGACACGTTCCCGCCCCATCTTTGCTAAATTTAACCACCTGCGTCAGCACAGCGGCGACGTCATGATACTCGGTCAGCGGTAACACCTGGTCTTGGTCGGTATCACGCTCACAAGACAAGACAGCGTTGGATTCGTAGCGCAGAACATGCAACAACGCTTGCAAAAACATATCTGGGTTTGGCCAAAGATATGCACGTTTACGGTCAAGTGTAGGCAGTAGAGCAATCACTTTTCCCTCACCGTCGCCACACTTCACAAGCTTGCCAAGCAAAGTCTCGCCCACATAGCAAAGCAATTCGTCAGTCTCTCCGAAGGGCGTGACAAACGGTTTTATCGAAATAGTTTCTACTTGTGCCGGAATGCGTAGCCAAAATGAATCCGGTGAGAATACGAACGTTGAGGTCATTACAAATCTGGTGAGGTTGAAGTAAGGTACTGACTGTCTGCTCTTGGCCGTATCCAGCCTATCAGCAACGATATCATGTTGTCCAAATGAAAATCCAGTGAATTTCCACCTCACCTTCCTCACGCCGCCGATGCTCTTTAGACGCATAGTAGAGTTCCATTCAGGAGGTCTATCATGGAACATCATGCAAAATTTTTTGGTCAACCTACACCATGGAACAAGGGTAAATTAGTCGGGCAAAAAGCGCCGCTGCGCATAAGCGAAATCTGGGCAATTCGCGTCTGCCTGGAGATATACCGGAGAGTGCGCGACTTGGCGCTCTTCAACTTGGCTATCGATCGCAAATTGCGTGGATGCGACTTGGTCCAGTTAAGTGTCAACGATGTATGTCAAGGAGGACATATAGCAGCGAGGGCCATTGTGATGCAGCAGAAAACGAAGCGACCTGTCCAATTCGAACTTACCGCAGGAACCAGGAAGAGCCTGGGGGAATGGATTGCGGCCGCAGCTTTTCGGCACGGCGACTTTCTATTCTCCAGTCGGATTTCTGAATCGCCGCATATTTCGACCAAGCAGTACGCGCGCATAGTTCACCAATGGTTCGACGAAATCGGATTGGACTCGATGGCATACAGTACACAGACGATGCGCCGGACGAAGCCAACCCTCATCTACCGTCGCACAAAAAATTTGCGGGCGGTACAGCTATTGTTGGGCCACATGCGCTTGGAAAGTACGGTGCGCTATCTTGGCATTGAGGTTGACGATGCGCTAGAAATGGCCGAGAAAACCGATGCTTTAGAACAAAAGCGACGCCAGCAGTCGCCCCGAAGCGGTCGTTTTAGGTCTCCAGGGTTACTCATGAATTGGAATCCCGTAGTCGTGCTTGATTGAAGAAGGGCATTCAGCGTTTTACTCGGCAACGGCTTGACGCCAGCCATTCCTTAATTGGCTACACCGCTACCTTTGGCTTCGTTAGGGGAATAGGTCAACCCGAACCGTTTTGCATAGTCAGCCAGTGGCTCCAGGCCGATGCTGCGTCTGCGCTCGTCGACATGGGCTTCGTCCTCGATTGGTTTGAAGCGCAGCGGATTGGTGCTCAATTGGCTGCCGTACCGTTGGAACTTGCCGTCAGCGATACGAACGCGGTCATCGAGCATCGCAAAATGGCCGGCGAGAGCATCACTGCGCTTAACCGCATCGTGCAGCAGCGGCAGGTACTTGCCCTGACTAGCGTGGTCCGCATGCTGCAGAACCAGGAAAGCAGTCTGTGAAGCGGCGCCGGCAAAACGCAGGCCGGGCCAGCCGTAGGCATCGATTATTTCCGCCAGCCGTTTCATGTTGGCGACGTCGATTGCAGTCTGCTGTTTCCACTCGTCCGGGGTAAGGTCGCCGTTTTCCAAGCGTCCGCGGTACAACTGGTCGGGGCCGGCCATCGCCTCGATGTCCTGCACGGCTTTGGCACGCTCAGCACTAATCGATTCGGTGCTTACCACCACTTCTTCTCCAAACAGAACGATTGATTGCCCGGCCGGCGGCGTGAACCTGCCTTGCACGTTGCCCCTGAAGCGGGCTTCCTTGTCACCGGTGTCAATACGGTTGGCCATGGCCGATAGCTCGACCTTAGAACCGATCGGAAACATCATCCCGGCAACGAGTTTGCCTTCGGTGTAAACCGAAATCGTGGTCTGCGTCTGCCCACCATCTGCATAGATTGGCTGAGTTATGCAGGCGAGTGTGGCAAGAAGCAGGTATTGCGGCCGCAAGGTCATTCTGGTTCTCTCCATAGAATGGGGCAGGAAAATTCTGCGACTGCGGCAGATAGTTGACAGGTGATGCATCGCGAATACGCGAGAATCTAACATAGCGGCGCGGAAAAGAATCTCACTGATTCTACTTGAATGTCCGCTTCTGGCCGGTACCGGGCCGAGGGCATTTAGCTGTCAAGCGCCAAATCGAATTCGCTTGGCGAGGCAGCGCCAATCGTTAAGCGAGCACCTCGTTCTAATAGTGCCAAAGCATCTGGTCCGACCCAATAAGCTTTAACGCGGAAAAATTTGTTGGTCAACGCAGTAGAGAACGCACGTTGTAGCCTCGTGGCCACCGGAGTGTCTGACGCCGTCGAGATACGACCAGATAACAAAATCTGGTCAGAATAAAAGCCGCCGTGCTGGAAAACAATACTATCAGGATTCATCAACTGGTCGATGGCGAATTTTTTTCGCCCATCATTTTGTTGGATGCCCCTACTCTGGATAAGAGACGCCCGCTCAGTGACAAGGTATCCTGGCCCCGCTACCGCACTAGTAACAACTAAGGCTTTTGTTAGTGTCGGAAGTTCTGCCCCGCTGCCAAACGTCACGTAAGCATCCTCATCAAATAGCCCAGTTCGTGTATAGCCAAGCGGAATCTTCGCCTCAACAAGTTCGAAAATTGGTAGAAGGTCCTTTGCTGTCGCGTAGAAATAGCGTTGCATAAGCAATTTTCAAAAAAAAGTATCAGTCCGCTTGTGGCCGAACTCGGCCTTTAATCAGAGACAATTCGCTGCCCCACCTCGAATGCATTCTCATGGCTATAAAATAGGATAAGAGGTTTGTCGTTCGAATAGACTATCGCGTCGTCACGTGAAGGGATAAAAATATCCGACCAGTTTTCGACCAGGAACACACTGCTGCATAAGAAGCATTCGTCTTCTCCAAACACAACCACGACCTGCTGAATGCCCGGTACACGCGCACGTAACCACATGGTCGCGATGGCCGCATCATTGCCGAATTCGAACCGCTCGATTGCGCCAACGGTGTTAATGTCCAGGCCGAGATGCGTCTTCGAGTCATGAAGGCCCACTAAATGATATGCGCGGCGAGCACCCTCGGCATTCAGCCAAACGATATCCGCTGAGTGATGCTTTAGCTCCTGAGCCCTCCAATGTGTTGCGTTCATCATCTCTCAAAATCTCACGGCCATCACGGCCAGTGGCTTGTGGTCGAACCCGGCCAACGCTTTCAGGATGGAGTCGTGCCGGGTGTGAAATGCATGCCTCGTTACTTGTCTTGCCAGGCGCGCGCCTGCTCATTGCCGTACCGCTTGAGCCTGGCTCCAGACAAGGTTGGCGTCATGGCCTGATTCTGTTTGTGACAAGTATAACCAGAATCTAATTATATTTATATGACAAAAAAACAGTGTATCCTCCAATCCCGGCAAGTCCATTTTTGCCGGTGCAAGGGAAAAGCCGTAGTGTTTGTTTATGCTAGCGGCGTATCTTTTGATAGTCGCAATTATCATGGCGATACTGCATGATGAATGCTCTGCTGCCGACCAATATCCAGATGCTGCGCGGCGCCGGATAGTAGACCCAGTTACTTTCATGAAAATGATAGGGAGATCCCCAATTGACGCATATCGAGGAAAGCATCTACGTTGCAGTCCCGCCCACGGTCATTGACCAAATTTGGAGCGAGGTTGACCGATGGCATTTGTGGGATCCGGATACAAAACAAGCCCGGCTCAATGGACCATTCGCGGTGGGAACAAATGGCCGGATAGTTCCCAGCAAGGGGATGGGTATTCCGATGCTGGTCACCGAGCGCACTGCAGGCCGCTCGTTCACTGTAGAAGGCTATATCCCCCTGTTTCGCATCCACTTCGAGCACACGGTTGCCGCCGTAGATGGCGGATCGGAAGTCGTTCACCGCGTGTGGTTCACTGGAGCGCTCGCCTTTCTGTTCGGGCCAGGCGTTGCCAAACAAGTCCGGCAAGGGCTTCCCAAAACGATGCGCTCACTCAAGGCCTATGCCGAGAAGCGCAACGAGACTCGCCATGATGGCGAGGCGGCGAGGGCTAACGCGGCAACAGCGTGATAGATAGTTTCCCCTCGTCAATTCCTTGCAAAGTGCCGCGTCAAATTAACGTGCCCTTCCCGTCATGATGGAATACAATTCCTGCGTGGCAGCCAGCTTGCCTGGCAAGGCCGGGCACGGTGTCACGCTTTGACCTTGGAAAGACGTTGGCTTATGACTCTGCAGTTCCCCCTGCGAACGGTGCTTTACGCGCCATCCACGCTCCGCATTTCACGCAAGCCCCTCGTTTCCCTGTTCGTCCTGACGTTTTCGTGTCTGCTGGTCACGGCGCCCGTCATGGCGGCCGCGCCTGCCAGCAGCAGCGTCATGCTGGAAGAGCTGACCAGCACGGAGTTGCGCAGCCGTATCGATCACGGTGCCACGACAGTGCTGGTGCCGATTGGCGGCGTCGAGCAGAGCGGGCCGTACATCGCGCTGGGCAAGCACAATGTGCGCGCCGGGATGCTGGCGCGCCAGATTGCGCAAAAGCTGGGCAATACCATCGTCGCACCCGTCGTTTCCTACGTGCCGGAAGGCAGTATTACGCCACCAGCTGGTCACATGCGCTTTGCCGGCACGATCTCGATACCGCCAGCCGCCTTCGAAGCCGTGCTGGAAGGGGCGGCCGCCAGCCTGCGCCAGCATGGTTTCCGCGACATCATCTTCCTCGGCGACCATGGCGGCTACCAGAAAAACGAGCAGAACGTGGCCAGCAAGCTCAATCGTGCCTGGGGAAAAGCTTCCGCCGCCAAAGATGCGCGTGCTTACGCCTTGCTCGACTACTATGACATTACGCAAACGCAATATATTGCCGAGCTGCAGAAGCGCGGCCACAGCAGCGCCGAGATCGGCCTGCATGCGGGCTTGGCCGACGCGGCGCTGATGCTGGCGACGGACCCGTCGCTGGTGCGCAGCGAGGCCATGGCCCACGGACCCAAGCCCGGCGTGGCAGACGGCGTGCGCGGTGACGCCACGCGTGCCACGGCTGAATTGGGTCAGATCGGCATCAAGCTGCAGGTGGATACCTCGGTGGCCGCCATCAAGCAACTGCTACAACGTAACAAGTAAATTCTCCGCCGGAAGTGCTGAACTTCCGGCTTTTGCAACGAAAAGACGCGAAATCACATGAAAAAATCTCAACGACGCACTATCGTCACATTGTCCGCCCTGGCTGCCGCGCTGGCCGGCCTGGCCGTGGCCAGCCAGGTCACCGGCGCCAGCACAGCGGCCCCTGCCGCCGCGGCGCCGGCTGCCGCCTATTCTCCGCTGCCGGGCATGCCGCCGCTGGTGGACCCGAAAAACGTGTACGGCAGCATCGCCAGCAGCAATATGAGCCCCGTCGTCAAGGATCACTTGCGCAGAGTCTACGTGCCCAACCTGCGCTCGAACGACGTTTATGTGATCGACCAGGACAGCCTGAAAGTGGTCGACAAGTTCAAGGTCGGCATCGGCCCGCAGCACGTGGTGCCGTCGTGGGACTTGCGCACCCTGTGGGTGGCGAATAATGCCGAACGCACGGACAAGGGCAGTTTGACGCCGGTCGATCCTTTGAGCGGCAAGCCGGGCAAGGAAGTGCCTGTCGATGATCCCTACAATATGTACTTCACGCCCGATGGCAAGTCGGCCATCGTCGTGGCCGAAGCGCGCCACCGCCTCGATTTCCGCGATCCGAAGACCATGGCTGTGCAGTATTCGATCGACACGCCCCAATGTGGCGGCATCAACCATGCGGATTTTTCCAATGACGGCCGCTACGCCATGTTCACCTGCGAGTTCGACGGCACTATTGCCAAGATCGACCTGGTGGGGCGCAAGGTCGACGGCTACCTGAAATTGCAGATGCCGGCCAAGCGCTTTGCCGAGTCCGGCCCCGTGGGCGGCCCGGCAAATGAAATCTGCAGCGTCAAGAAGGGCATGCCGCAAGACATACGCATCTCGCCGGATGGCAAGAAATTCTATATCGCCGACATGGATGCCGATGGCGTGCACATCGTTGATGGCGCCACCCTGAAGGAAATCGGCTTCATCCAGACGGGCGTGGGCGCGCACGGTCTGTACCCTAGCCGCGATGGCAAGAAACTGTACGTGGCCAACCGCGGCACGCACCGCATCCACGGCAAGCCGAAAGGCAAGGGCAGCGTCAGCGTGATCGATTTCGCCACCGAAAAAGTGGTGTCGCAGTGGCCGATTCCCGGTGGCGGCAGCCCCGATATGGGCAATGTCAGCGCCGATGGCAAGTATCTGTGGCTGTCCGGGCGCTTCGACGATGTGGTGTATCGCATCGATACGAACAGCGGCGACGTGTCCAAGGTGAAAGTCGGCCAGGAACCGCATGGCCTGACCGTATGGCCGCAGCCGGGCCGCTATTCACTGGGCCATACGGGTAACCTGCGCTAGGCGAGGCAGGTGCGCGGTCATCGTTCCGGTGCTCCTGCGCGGGCCTACTAAACCCACGCAGGAGTTGTTGCTTTGCTTGCTTAAAAAGCAATTTTGGCGCATATTCTGCTTCCTGTCCCCTTACCTGCAAGGAGCACCATCATGATTCTTGATCACATCGGTTTGAATGTCAGCGATGCACAGGCCAGCAAGGCTTTCTTTTCGGCCGCCCTGGCGCCCCTGGGCGTATCGGTGGTGATGGAAGTGCAGGGCTGGGTTGGCTTGGGCAAGGATGGCAAGCCCGATTTCTGGTTCGGCGCGGGCGGCACGCCGCATGCCGGCATGCATCTCGCCTTCGCGGCGGACAACCGTGCCCAGGTGGACGCGTTTTACAAGGCCGCGCTGGCAGCGGGCGGCAAGGATAATGGCGCCCCCGGCATCCGCGCCATCTATCATCCAAATTACTACGGCGCCTTCGTGCTGGGGCCGGACGGTCACAATGTCGAAGCCGTCTGCCACCATTCCGAACCCTGACACCGTTCATTACCAGAAGAGAGCAACATGAAGCACAGCGCCACCCTGTTTGCCGACGATGCGGGCCGCTATGCCTACGTGAAAACGGGATTTTCCTGGCCGGCCCTTTTGCTGGGCTCGTTCTGGGCCGTGACCAAGCGCCGCTGGTGGCTATTGCTGCTCATGCTGGCGATGGATGTCTGCCTGTGGTTTGGCAGTCATCTGGCCACCGAACTGCACATCGGTCCGATGATGCTGCTGATGGCCGCCGCGGAGCTCAGTTACCTGCTGGCGCGTGGCTGGTATGGCAACCGCTGGCTGGAAGCCTCGCTACGCAGCCATGGCTACCGGCCCGTCGTGCCGGGCACAGATTTTCCTTCCTGTCACTGACGTTTGCCAAGGGCAAGCTGTCCAGCCAAAACTTTCTGCGCTGCCTGGCGTACCTTTGATCCAGATCATCCTTCACCTGCGGTGCTCACGTAGCCTTGGGACTCGCGTTGCAAAGCATCTTTCCACCAATCGGATATGTTTTTCGCGTTTCGTGGCGTAGCCCGGTCGTCTGCTTCACCGTTCGACAGCCGGTGGTGTCGCCTTGTGTCTACCCAACCGCTATTTAATGAGGAACTCCATGTATCCATATTTCCGTAGTGTTACCCCTGCCGTCAAAAACCACCTGGAAGCGCAACTGGCCTTTTTCAATGGTCTGTCGAAGTCCTTGTTCCAGTCGGTGCAGCACTTTAATGACCTGAACATGCAGCTGGTGCAAGGCTTGCTGGAAGAAACCACTGTCACCAGCCAGAACCTGCTGACGCTCGAGCGCGCTGAAGATGTGTTTCAGGTGGCTGCCGTAGCGGGCCAGCCAGTCGTCGGGCAACTGCGCAAGTACCAGCAACAGGTATCGCGCCTGGCAGCCGATACGCAGGTCGAACTGGCCAATGTGGCAGAGCAGCATGTGAGTGAAACGAGCCGTACTGCCAAGGCTCTGGCCGAAGAAGTGGCGCGTACGGCTTCGGAAGAAACGCAGAAAAACGTGCGCAAGCAGCAGGAAACCATGCAGCGCGTCGCTGAACCATTCCAGGCCAGCCATCAAAACGGTAGCAACCGCGACCAGCAACGCGGTGCGCACAGCCGTGAAGGTCAAAGCCTGCAAAGCGTCAGCCAGCAGGGCAGCCAGCAGTCGGCCGGCAGCGAAGGCTCGGCCAGCGGCAGCGCATCGCAAGCGGGCTCCGCTCAAAGCAAAAGCAGTGCCAGCCGTAAAGAATAAGCGGGCCGCTGCTGTGGGCTGAATGGCCGCTGAATCCGCATCGCGAGTGGCTAGCCTTGCGATGCGCTTAGCTGGCGCAGCATCGTGCGTATTGGTCCGGGCAGAGCGCCCGTCTTTCAGGGGGCGGGCGTATTGTCGTAGGTGGCGGGGCGCGCTGCGGCAGCTTGCGTGGCGGCGCCCTGCGTCGTTGCGGGACTTTGCGCCGTTGCAGGATGGTGCCGGGTGGCCGAGTTCTCCTGCATGCCCATCTCTGGCGTCAGCACGTTGTCCATGCTGTTGTTGGCGTCGATAAAGGCGCTCACGGCGTCCAGCGTGGGGGCCAGCATGCGCAAGGGGCTGGCCAGTGAGGCGACCAGGGTGGTATGGCTGACCTTGTCGAAATACGTTTCCGTCACGGGCCTGGACAACGCCCGCAAGGCCTTGGCAAGGCCACCCGTGTTGCGCTGCGGATTGACCAGCTTATCCTGCCCGGGCAGGGGGGCGATCAGCAGGACGGGTGGGGCTTCGGCAGTGACGTGATGGATAGGCTGCGAAGAGGCGGGCGTGTCCGGGTAAAAGAAGACGGGCCGGGTGGTGGTGTTTTCGATCGGCAGGAAATCATACGGGCCAGCCAGGCCTATCCAGCCCCGCAAGTCGTGCGGGTGCATGCCGTGGCGCGCCAGCAGGCTGGCGTCGAGTGCCACCATCGCCGCATTGTAGGCGCCGGCGCTATGGCCCATGACGAACAGGCGCGCGGGGTCGCCGCCATGGCGGCCGGACTCCATCGCGGCCCAGGCCACGGCGCGCGCCGCATCCTGCAAGATCTCGGGGTAGTGCACGTCCGGATATAGCCGATAGTCGGCGATTACGGCCATGTAGCCGCGCGCAGCGAGCGCGTGGCCAACGAAGGCATAGTCTGCGCGCTCGCCCGCCGTCCAGTTGCCGCCATAAAAGAACACCACCACGGGCACGGGGCCCGTGCGGATTTTGGGGGTATATACATCGAGTTTTTGTCGCGGCAGTGGGCCGTAGGCCAGGCCCCGCGTCACTTGCGAGGCGCTGCCGGACGACAAGGCATTGATGGCGGTCAAGGGCGAGCAGGCAGCCAGGACTGTGACCAGCGGGATGGCCGCCAGCAAACAGAGCAATGTGGTGCGCACTATCGTCATGCTGGCTCCCGATACTTGTTGGTGAAGCTTGCAGTGTAGACCAGGCAGGGCAGGGTGCACATGGGGAAGTTGCTGTCCGTCATAGATAAATGTTGCATGTTTCAATCAATCCTGCAACAGCCATTTGCGCGCCGTGGCGATGACGGCGTCCGACAGGGTGCGCGTGAGGGGTGTCTGGATATCCCAGGCATGCCAGGTCAGGGGGACGTCGAGCGCTTGCCCGGCGGCCACGTCGACCAGCCTGCCGGCGGCCAGCGCCGTTTCCGCCTGCAGCAGAGGCACCATGCCATAGGCATAGCCCGCTTCGATGAAGCGCACGAAGTCGCGCGCCGAACCGAGCACATGGTGCGGATAGCGGCCCGTGTAGCCGAGGCGGTGTTGCAAATAGCGCTCGTGCAGGGCATCCTTGCTGCCAAACGTGATGGCGGGCGCCTGGCTGACGGCCTCCACCGTAAAACCATGGGGAAACCATTGCTGCGCGAACGCGGGCGACGCCACGCACAGGTAGCGCATGCCGCCCAGCGGCGTGGCCGTGGTGCCGGCCACCAGGTCGTTGGCGCTGGTGACGCAGGCAAACACGCGTCCTTCGCGTAGCTGGCTCAGGGTGTGGTCCTGGTCATCGAGGCGGATATCGAGCAGGCAAGATGGCGGCGATAGCAGCGGCCCCAGCGCTTCCGGGATCCAGGTGGCGGCGCTGTCGGCGTTGACGGCGATGGCCAGCTCCGGCAATTGCGTGGTGGGTCCCGGCAGGGCGTCGAGCGCCGCTTCCAGCAATTTGACTTGCCGGTAGTGGGCGATCAGGCGCTGGCCCGCTTCCGTGGGCAGAGGCGGGTGGCTGCGGATGATCAACAAAGTGCCTTCCAGGTTTTCCAGGGTGCGGATGCGCTGCGACACGGCTGGCTGGCTGATCGCCAGCGCTTGCGCGGCCTTTTCAAAGCTGCCCAGGCCGATCACGGCATCGAGGGCGGCCAATCCACGGTAATCGACGACGCGCATAAGATTCTCTTATATAAGGTTAGAATCATTCATTATACTTATATTTACTTTTTCTTTACACTGTTGAAATAGGGTAACAACTCCACTCTCCCGCGCGGTCCTCCTGGTTCCGCACCACCCTCCACCTACCACTGATGACTTTGCCGTTGCCGGCAGAGCGTGGGCGGCCGTGCGCGTGATGGAAAGCAATGCAAAGGAATCGATATGGACAGCGCAATTTTCTTGAAAGGCATGGGCCTCGGAGCGAGCCTGATCGTGGCCATCGGCACGCAAAACGCATTTTTGCTCAAGCAGGGCTTGAAGCGCCATTATGTGCTCACCTGCATACTCGTGTGTTTGCTGTGCGACGCCATCCTGATCACGGCCGGCGTGGCCGGCATGGGCACGTTCATTGCCGATAATCCCAACTTCTTGCTGTGGGCCAAGGCTGGTGGCGCCACCTTCCTGATCGCGTATGGCTTGCGTGCGGCCAAGTCGGCATGGCGTCCAACGGCCATGACAGTGTCGGCTGCCAAGGCGCCCGAAGGTTACTGGGCCGTGATCGGCGCGGCATTGGCGTTCAGCCTGCTGAACCCGCACGCTTTCCTCGACACGGTCATCTTGCTCGGATCGATCGGTGGCCAGCATGAAGGCGTGGGACGCTTCTACTTCGCAGGTGGCGCCATCATGGCTTCGGCCCTGTGGTTCTTCCTGCTGGGCTTTGGCGCCCGCTACCTGGCGCCCGTGTTTGCCAAGCCCATGGCCTGGCGCGTGCTCGACGGCATCATCGCTCTCGTCATGTGGGCCATCGCCGCCTCGCTGTTCCTCTAAGCAATTAGCGCGTCAGGAAGGCCAGCACGCGGCTGGCCAGCTTGCCGTACGGCGGCCACAGCAGTGTCAAAGTGCTGAAGCGGGCCTGGTAAAACACGGGGCGCAGCTTGCTGAAGGTATGAAAACCTTCCACCCCGTGGTAATGGCCCATGCCGGACTCGCCCACGCCGCCGAACGGCAAATCGTGCTGGCCCACGTGGAACAGGGCGTCATTGACGGACACGCCACCCGACATCACGCGGTCAATCAGTCTCTGCACCGTGTCTGCCTGCTTGCTGAACGGATAGATGGCCAGCGGGCGCGGCCCCGCATTGATGCTGTCGATCACGCTGTCCAGATGTGCATAGCCGCGCAGCGGCAGGATGGGGCCGAAGATTTCGCGCGTCAGCAGCAAGCTGTCCTCGGGCGCATCGAGCACGATATGCGGCGCGATCTTGCGCGTGGCGCGGTCGTAGGCAGGCCCCGGTAGCAGGGGAATCACTTGCGCGCCCCGTGCGCGCGCTTCGTCCAGCGCCAGTAGCAGGCGCTCAAAGGCGGTCTCGTCGATGATGGAGGTGTAGTCGGGCGTGTCCAGCCGAGGGTAGCGCGTGGGTACGATCTGGCGCGCGTGGTCGACGAAGGCGGCGATGCTCGCTTCGGGCAGCCAGGCGTGGTCGACGCTGGTGCAGATCTGTCCCGCATTCAGGTACTTGACGAACAGGATGCGTTCGGCGGCGGTGCGCAGGGGAAAGTCTGCGCAGACGATGGCCGGCGCCTTGCCGCCCAGCTCCAGGGTCACCGGGCACAGATTGCGCGCAGCTGCCGCCATGACGGCGCGGCCCGTCTGGCCGGAACCCGTAAACAGCAGGTGGTCGAACGGCAGTTGTGAAAAAGCCATGCCCACGCCGCCCGTCTCTTCAAAAAACTGCAATTTTTCCGGTGGGAAGTAGGCCGGCATGGTGTCGATCAGCAGCCGGGCCAGGTGGCGCGAGTTTTCACTCATCTTGACCATGGCACGGTTGCCAGCGGCAAAGATGTAGGTCAGGGGAACCAGGCTCAGGTTCACAGGAAAATTCCACGGCACGATGACGCCCACCACGCCCAGCGGCTGGGGAAGCACGCGGTTGCGGGCGCCCATGAAATTGCGCCAGTCGACGGTGCGGCGCTGCGGCTTCATCCATTTTTTCAACTGTTTCAAGACATGGTCTATGCCGTCGATGGCGGGAAAGATCTCCGCCAGCAAGGTTTCGTGTCGGGAACGGTTGCCATAGTCGGCACTGATCGCCTCGCACAGCGCTTCTTTATGCTCGCGGATGAAGCGCTGCAAGGTTTGCAAGTCGCGCTTGCGCTCGGCAAGCGTGGGCACGGGGTGGGCCAGATAGGCGGCCCGCTGCAAAGTCAGGGTGGCATCCAGTTTTGCGTGGACGGGGGCGGTGCTCAGATCCATGTTTTCTGCGACATCGGGCATTGTTTTCCTTGGCTGGCTGGGCAATGTGCGCGCCGTTCCAGCGCACTATAGTGGAGTATTGGCAAATGCGCCGCCAGCGTGCCGACGGCGCTGCACGATACACCGTAAAATGTGCGGCAACTGTACGCCACCCTTTCCAGGAATGCCATGACCTCGACCACGCCAGACTCGCTGCACATCGTTTGCCCCCATTGCGACGCCGTCAACCGCCTGCCGGCCGCCCGGCTCACCGAGCAGCCCACCTGCGGCAAATGCCAGAAAGATTTATTTACAGGCCAGCCCGTGGACCTGGCCAGCGCCCGCTTCCTCAAGCATATCGAACGCAGCGACATCCCCGTGCTGGTGGACTTCTGGGCGCCCTGGTGTGGTCCGTGCCGCAGCATGGCGCCATTCTATGTGCAAGCCGCCAAGACCCTGGAGCCCGCGTTTCGCGTCGTCAAGGTGAATACGGAAGCGTCGCCGGACCTGGGCAGCCGTTTCAATATCCGCAGCATTCCCACCCTGGCCCTGTTTTCGCGTGGCGTGGAAGTGGCGCGCCAGCCGGGCGCCATCGATGCGCAATCCATCATCGCGTGGGCGAGGGATAAAGCCCGCTTTTGAGCCGACATGAAAACCATCATGGTTTTTCATTTGACTTGTAGTATGGCGCCATATTATATTGCGCCATATGATAAAACTCGAACAGAAATACACGGCCCTGCTGGGCGACGTGCAGCGCCGCGCCAGCGGTCTCGACATGACGCAGTCCATGGCGCGCTTGCGCCTGTGCTTTGAAGTGCTGGGCCTGGCATCGGCCATCGATGGCGATTGCGCTGTTCGCCTGGGCCGGCATGGTTTGTCGGAAGGCAAGTTTGTGCTGCTGTCCCTGCTGCGTGACGTGCCCGAGGGACTCTCGCCGCACGCACTGGCCGAGCGGGCCGGCGTGACGCGCGGCACCATCACGGGCTTGCTCGACGGCCTGGAACGTGACGGTTTCCTGGCGCGCCACGCGGACCAGTTCGACCGGCGCAAGCTGCTGGTGCGCCTGAGCGCCAAGGGAGAAGCTGCAGCTGCCACCCTGGTCGATGAGCACGCGCAATGGATCGCCAGCCTGTTTGCCGATTTCATGCCGGACGAGATGCAATTATTGAGTGGACTGCTGGAAAAAGCCTGGCGCAAGACGGTCCGAGGTGCGCCATGAGCCGTGGCGTCGCCGACATCGCTCCCGCGCGCCTGGCCATGCTGAACGCGGGCAGCGTGGCCAGCGCCACCCTGACAGAAGGGCTGGCCATCGATTTCGTCCAGCTGTTAGCCACTGCCGTACCCGAAATCGGCGCCGCCCGCCTGAACCGGATGCGCGCGCAGTCCGCTGTGGGCATCACCCGGCGCATGGCCCTGGCGGCACAATTGCTGCTGGAGGCCGACGCCGACCTGGCGTTGCTGCAAGCGCACCCATCCGACACAGTGCGGGGCTGGGCCTGCTTTGCCATCGCCGCCCAAGCTGGCTTGACCTTGCCGCAGCAGCTGGCGGCCATGCGGCCGCTGGCCGACGATGGCCACTTCGGCGTGCGCGAATGGGCGTGGCTGGCGCTGCGGCCCCGGCTGGCTGCAAGTCTTGACGAGGCGATTGCCTTGCTGGCGCCATGGACGGGGGATGCGTCGGAAAGAGTGCGCCGCTTCGCTTGCGAAGCGTTGCGCCCGCGCGGCGTGTGGTGCGCGCACATCGCCCGCTTAAAAGAGCAGCCGCAGCTGGCCTTGCCCCTGTTGCAGCCCTTGCGCGCCGACCCGGCCGTCTACGTGCAGGATTCCGTTGCCAACTGGCTCAACGATGCTGCCAAGAGCCAGCCGGAATGGGTGCGCAGCCTGTGCGCGCAATGGCTGCAGGAAAGTGACAATGCCGCGACGCGACGCATCTGCCAGCGCGCCCAGCGCTCGCTGGCCTGACGATACCTCACCCAAGGAGACAACATGCATTACCTGTTAGAACTGTACAGCCCGAAACCCGCCTGGCTGGCCCTCGATGGCGCCGCGCGCCAGGCGTATTTCGACACGGTGGGCACCGGCATGGCGGCCTTGTCGGGCAGCGGCGCCGAAGCGCTGGCCATGGGCGCCATCGATGGCGGCAAGCTGCAGGCGGCTGTCCAGCAGTTTTATGCCGTCTGGCGCTTCCCGGACGAGGCGGCGCTGGACGCCTTGCTGGCCGGCATCGCCGCCACGGGCTGGCATGATTATTTTGACACCGTCAATGCCGCTGGCCCTGCCGTGGATTTTCCAGCGCACCTGGCGCAGCTGGCGGCGGTCTAAGCGTCCGACGTTTTTCTTGCCGCTGCGGTAAAGTTGGCATTTCCATCCGACCTTCGACGTTGATGCCAATTAAACTGCTCTCCCTCCTGCTTCTTGCGCTGGCACCCATGCTGGCCTCGGCAACCCCTGATACCACCCCGCAAGCCCTCGTCGCCGCTGCCCGCAGCCAGGTGGGCGTGACCCTGCAGTACGACCCGCGCTACGAACGTCTCGCCTATCCGGGCGGCGACGTGCCGCTCGAGCGCGGCGTATGCACGGATGTGGTCGTGCGCGCCTACCGCAAACTGGGCCAGGATTTGCAAGTGCTGGTGCATGAAGACATGCGCAAGGCGTGGCAGGTGTACCAGCAGCAGGGGCGCTGGCAGATGAAGGGGCCGGACCGCAATATTGACCACCGCCGCGTGCCGAACCTGGGCACGTTCTTTGCGCGCCATGGCACCAGCCTGCCGCCAGCCAAGGAAGCGAACGCTTACCGCGCGGGCGACATCGTCACCTGGCGCCTGCCGCGCAACCTCACGCATATCGGCATCGTCAGCGACAAGCGGTCAGGGAGTGGCGTGCCGCTCGTCATCCATAACATCGGCGAGGGCGCGCGCGAGGAAAATATTTTGTTCAGCTATCCGATTACGGGACACTATCGCTGGCAACCCCGCTGAGGGGCAGGGGAGCGATCTCTTGCAGGATCGCCAGCACGCGGGCCAGCGCCGTGTCGATATCGAGCCTGTCGATGGCGCCATAGCCGAGGAACAGGCCTTCATGGCGGGCGGGCCCAGCGTAAAAGCCGGATAGCGCATACAAGCTGATGTCGGCCAGGCGCGCGCGGCGCAGCAATTCGGCGATATCGAGCGGTGCCTGCGCCAGCGCCGCCACATGGAAGCCGGCGCTGGCTGGCACCAGGCGGAACCATGGCGACAACGGACCGTTGAACCAGTGCTGCAGCCGTTCGCGCCGCCCCGCATAAATGTCGTGGCAGCGGCGGATATGGCGCAGCAAATGGCCGTCCAGGATGAACTTGGCCAGCGCATGCTGGCCCAGGCTGGCCGTATGGCAATCGCTCAGGTATTTCACCGTCTGCATGGCGGCCACGATGGCTTGTGGCAGCACCACATAGCCGAGCCGCAATTCCGGCAGCATGATCTTGGAAAAGCTGCCCACGTGCGCGACGACGCCGTAGCGGTCCATGCTTTGCAGGGAATCCTCGGGCCGGCCTTCGTAGCGGAAGGCGCTGTCGTAATCGTCCTCGATGATGATGGCCCCCAACTGCCGGGCACGCTCCAGCAAGGCATGGCGGCGCGCCATGCTCATCGGCATGCCGAGCGGAAATTGATGCGCAGGAGTGACATAGATCAAGCGCGTGCCGTCGGGGATTTGCGCGACGATGAGGCCAGCCTCATCCACTTTCACGCCCACCACGCGCGCCCCCTGGCTGGCGAATACGGCGCGCGCCACCGGGTAGCCAGGTTCTTCCACGGCAACCGTGTCGCCCGCTTCCAGCAGGGTTTGCGCCAGCAGCTGCAAAGCTTGCTGCGCGCCGCTGGTGACGAGTACCTGTTCCTTGGTGCAATGGATGCCGCGGCTGAAGGCGGCGTGGCCGGCAATCGCCGCGCGCAAGGCGGGCAAGCCTTCCACTGGGCCATAGCGGCCGCGCGCCTGCCCATCCTGGCGCAGCGCATGCAGCATGCAGGCGCGCCATTCATCTTGCGGAAAGTGCGCGGGCGTGGCGCGTCCGCCGATGAAGGCGTAGCGGGCGGGCGTTTCCTGGCTGGCGCGGCGCAAGGGCGTGGGCGTCGCTTCCCAGCGGGCGATGCGCTCGGAGCTGGCCAGCGGCGTGCTGGCGTGGCGGCGCTGGGGCGAGGCATGCGGCGTCTGCACGAAGCTGCCCACGCCCACTTTTCCTATCAGCAGCTTCTCATAGCCCAGCTTTTCATACACGTCGGACACTGTCTTGCGGGACAGGCCCAGCTGGCTGGCCAGCCGGCGCGAAGGCGGCAATTGCTGGCCGTCGGCCAGGCGGCCCGAGCGGATGGCTTCGCTGAGCTGGCGATACAACTGGCCGCCCAGGTCGCGCGTGCCGTCGATCAGGATATGTAATTCCATGGAGTATCTGTTGGTGGTCTGCCGTTTTTCGGCAGGATTGGCCTGCCGCACGCGCTACTTGCGCTTCTACAATAGTCCATCTCTACTCTATCAAGGAATGCATCATGACACAGCAACGACTCGATTTCACACAAGCTTCGCCGGACGCCGTCAAGGCCATGTATGCGCTGGAAGCGGCCATCGCCAAGCTGGGCGTGGAACACTCGCTGGTCGAGCTGATCCGCCTGCGCGCCTCGCAAATCAATGGCTGCGCCTTTTGTGTGGACATGCACACGAGCGACGCGCGCAAGGCGGGCGAAACGGAACGCCGCCTGTATGCCGTGTCCGTCTGGCGCGAAACGCCGTTCTTCACGCCGCGCGAGCGGGCCGTGCTGGCCTGGACGGAAGCGCTGACCCTGCTGCCGCAGAATCACCCGTCGGACGCAGACTATGCGGCGCTGGCGCAGCAATTGACGCCGGCGGAGATGGTCAACGTCACCCTGGCTATCGGCTCCATCAATACCTGGAACCGCCTGGCCGTGGGTTTCCGCAAGATGCCCGGATAAACCCAGTGTTCGTTTGCGAACAGACGCATGGCTTGCCCCTGCGTAGGCTGACAGGACGATTGATCAGCCAGGGAGCAGCCATGCAAGTACATATCGGGGAGGGCGCCGAAAAGACGCCGGTGCAGCAGGAAGAAGCGCGCCGTGAATTTATCGCCGAACTGTGGCGGCGCTTTGAAACCTTGCAGGAATGGGCCATCAGCCACTGGCCCGACCAGCAACATCCGTTGAGTTCCGCCGACTTCGTCGAGGCGCGCAAGGAGATTTTGGGTCTGCGTTCGCCGGCCGGTTCCCTGAGCCAGCCGTCTCAGCAGAATGAAGCGGAGCCGGAGCAGGGCGGGGCGCAGTATCGGGATGTGACGCCAGCGCCGTGGCCGTAATCCGACCTAGGCTTCAGCTTTACCTCGCGCAAACACCCAGCACAGCAAACTCACCAGCAGTCCCGCCATCACGCCATACGCCAAGTTCAGCGCGCTATCGAACAGCAGCGGCGCCACCAGGCCCGAGACCAGCGCGAACAGCAGCATCTGGATGAACGATTGCATCGACGAAGCCAGGCCGCTGTTGTTGGGGAAGTGGTTCAGTGCCATCAGGGTCATCGGTGGCATGGCGATGGACAGGGCGAACGAGTAGAAGAACAAGGGCAGCACGGCCCATGGCACTTCGGCGGCAAACACATAGTTGTAGCCGATGTTGACCAGCGCTGCCACCAGCATCAGGATGAAGCCGGCCCAGATCATCTGGCGCTGGCTGGTGCGGTGGGCGATTTTCGCCGACAGGGCCGAACCGAACACCATGCCGCTAATTAAGGGGATGAACAGCCAGGCGAATGCCGTTTCCGGCAAAAGCAGGATGTTGATGATGAAGTAGGCGGCCGAACCGATGTACAGGGCGAAGCCGCCAAAGGCGGCGCCGATGGCCGTCGACAGCAGCAGGAACTGGCGATGGCACAGCACTTTCCAGTAATTGACGGCGATGTCGCCCAGGTGGAAGGCGTGGCGCTGCTCCTTCGGCAGGCTTTCCGGCAGCGCGCGCCAGACGACGACGAACATCAGCACGCCGAAGGCCGTGAGGAACCAGAAAATCCAGCGCCAGCCCAGGCCCACCTGCAGCCAGCCGCCCAGCACGGGGGCGATGGCCGGTGCCAGCGCGAACACCATCATGATGTGCGAGAGGATTTTCTGCGCGGCGGCGCCCGAATAGCGGTCTTGCACAATGGCGCGGCCGATCACGGAACCGGCGCCCGCGGACAGGCCTTGCAGCACGCGCCAGGCCATCAGCCAGCCCAGCGACGGCGCCAGCGCGGCGCCCACGGAGGCGATCACATACAGCACCAGCGAGACGAGAATCACGGGACGGCGGCCGAACGAATCGGACAGGGTGCCGTAAAACAGCATCATGAAGGCGAACGTGAACAGGAAAAAGCTCAGGGTTTGCTGCACCAGCAGGGGGCTGGCATTGAAATCGTGCACGATGGCGGGGAAAGACGGCAGATAGGTGTCAATGGCAAGCGGTCCGACCATCGCCAGGCCCGCCAAAATCCATGTTAATAATTTAGTCATGTTGAAGAGTGTTTTTGTTAGTCCGTCATTTTACGCTAGTGACTGGAATCGGGTTTGGTGCCGACGCTGTTTGCCATCCATATACGGTTTTCGCATATGAAACCTTGAAATTCTTCGTTTGCATCGTTTGGTGCTACCGCTAAGCTTGGGCGACCCGGCCTGTTTGCCGTTTTCTGGAAGTGATACGCCATGCACAGCATTGATCCCGCAGCGCCCGCCGATGACACGGCCCAGTGGAACCTGGGGCCCGTGATCCAGGCCTTGCGCAGTTCGCGCGAAGACAAGCACAAGATCCGCCATAACGGCAGGGTGCGCGAACTGCCGTCGCGCGAAGCTTTGATCACCATCGTCAACGGCCTGTCGGCGGCCCTGTTCCCCACCCATTACGGGCGGCCGAATCTCACCGATGAAAGCATCGACTATTTTGTCGGTGACACCCTCAACACTACCCTGAACCGCCTCAGCGAACAGGTGCGGCGCGGCCTGCTATTTTCTGTACCGGCCGGCGAGGAGCAGGATGCCGCCAGCGACGATGCGGCGCTGGCGCAGCAGGCGCGCGACATCACGCGTGCCTTTGCTGCCAGCCTGCCCGACATCCGCGCGCTGCTGGTGTCGGACGTGCAGGCCGCCTACGCGGGCGACCCGGCCGCCACTTCGGTGGCCGAGATCATGCTGTGCTACCCGGGCACCATCGCCATCCTGTACCACCGCCTGGCGCACCGCCTGCACGCGCTGGGCGCGCCGTTCCTGGCACGCCTGATCGCCGACATCGCGCATACCTTGACGGGCATCGACATCCACCCGGGCGCGCACATCGGCGCGTCCTTCTTCATCGACCACGGCACGGGCGTGGTGATCGGCGAGACGGCCATCATCGGCCAGCGCGTGCGTCTGTACCAGGCCGTCACCCTGGGCGCCAAGCGTTTTCCTGCGGATGCCAGCGGTGCGCTGATCAAGGGTACGCCGCGCCACCCCATCGTCGAGGATGACGTGGTCATTTACGCGGGCGCGACCGTGTTGGGGCGCATCACCATCGGCGCTGGATCGACCATCGGGGGGAACGTGTGGCTGACGCAAAGCGTGCCGCCTGAGAGTAACGTATCGCAGGCGCAGATGCGCAACGATTGAAGAGTGGCCGAGAAAACGTCCATGGCGGTGTTGCAGCGCCTTGGCGTACTAGCGTACTGCCTGCGCCGCCGCGCCTTGCCCTGAACGTTTTTCAGGTACTCTTCAAATGCAGGAGTGCGGGTTTTACTTCACCGTCAGCGCTTCATAGCGTGCCACGGCCGCGCCATCCTTCAGCAGCAGCAATTCCTGGTCGGCGTAGCGGTAGCCATTGACTTCGCCCAGGGTGGTCAAGAGCAGGCGCTCCAGGTCCATGTCCTGCGGCTGGCACATCATCATGGTGCCGGCCAGTTGCGAGAAGGCCAGGGTGCTGACGCCATCGCTGGTGTAGCCGCCCATCATCTGGTTGCAGCCACTGTGGCCACTGGCGCGGCCTTCGGCCAGCAGCAGGGTCACTTCGCGCTGTTCAGGCGCCTTGCGCACCACTTGCTTGCCCTTCAATTCCTTCAGCTTCCACTGCGTACCCGTCAGCTTCGGTGCCGGCCTGGCTGGCGAGGTGGTGCCTGGCGCGGCGGCGGCAGCGTCGCTGCGCACGGGCGTTTGCGCGCAGCCGGCGGTGATGGCGACGATGGCGGCGAGGGGGATCAGTCTGGCGAGTGTGAACATGGCATTTCCTTCTTGAAGTGAATGGCGCCAGCGTAGCAGATTGGCGTCAAGCCAGCGTGCACGGTTGACAAGCTTACTGCTGTTTTTCCTGGTCCAGACGAGAGTCGAGCAAGGTGCGCGCCGCCCCCACGTAGGCGCGGCAGGCTTGCGGATCGACAAAGGCATCGCTGCCGCCCGTGACGCTCGCTTCCAGCCGCTCCCACAATTGCGACGCTTCCGGATGCGCCGAAATGAGCACGTCGCAGGGCAGTTTTTCCAGGGTCTCGAAGCTGTGGCGCAAGTCCGCCAGGGCGTTTGGATACTCGCTGCTGGCGCTGAACTTGAAGCCGGGGCGCGAGACGGCGTTGAGGCTATCCGCATACACCATGTTCAGGCAGCGGGGGCCGTCGCACGATTGCCATGTCCAGCTCAAGCCTCCTGGCGTGTGGCCCGGCGTGGCATGCGCCGTCAGGTTGACGGGGCCGATATTGAACTGGCCGCCGTCGCGCGCCAGGCGCATGTCCTTGACGGGCGGATACTTGGGCAGCGCATGGTATTGCGGGTCGTCCGGGCCCACTTCGCCCGACGCCAGGTCCAGCGCGGCCGACGGGCTGGCGGCCACCAGCGCATTGCTGCGCCGCTGCAGTTCGGCCAGGCCGCCCGCATGGTCGATATGGCCATGCGAATTGAGGATCAGCTTGACGTCCTCGATGCGAAAGCCCAGGGCTGCAATATTGGCGATGATCTTGGGTGCCGATTCCGGCAAGCCGCCGTCGATCAGCACGTGGCCCTGCGGCGACGTCACCAGCACGGAACTGAGGCCTTTCACGCCCACGTAATAGGTATTGCCGAAGATGCGGAACGGCGCCTGGTCCGCGTTCCAGGTGGCGCAGACTTCGCAGCCCGGCGTCGGCGGCGTGGCTGGCGCAGTTGTTTGCGCCTGCGTGGCGGGGCTGGCCAGCAGCAGGGCCAGGACCAGCGCGCGTGGTGGTGTGAGGGACATTGCGATCCTTATCCGTATTGCCAAGGTGGCGTATGCTGACATGGAACGGGGCTGGACGCAAACGCTCACGGGGAGGCGGGCGGGGTGGCGTCGGGATCGTGGTGGTAGAGCAGTTCGATCAGGGTATCGTGCGCATAGCGGGTGTCGCCGATGGGCGCGAGAAAGGAGCTCCCCTCTTTTTCCACCGTCAGGGCGATGCGCTGCTCGCCAGCGAGCAAGGTGGCGCTGGCGAGCGGCGCATCGCTGCGAGTGTCCATCTTGAACTGTTCGGCGGAGCACCAGTCGGTGGTGCGCAGCAAGGTGCCGACCAGGGTGCGTACCCAGAACGCGATCTCTTTCTTGGCGATGGCGATCATCACCTGGCATTGCAGGCGCAGGTCGCCCAGGCGGCGCATGCTGGCCTGCACGCCGTCGCTCTGGATGGCTGGCTGCCAGCGATACTGGCCCTTTTTCTTGTTGGTGATCAGGTCCGCGTCCTCGCTGTCGGCCTGCGCGCTGCGCGGCAAGGTAAAGCTGCCGTCGGCTGACAGGGGCAGGGCAATCGAGGTTTCGTTGCCGGCGATGCGCAAGGCCAGGTCGTGCATGGCGTCGGCTTGCGTGCTTTCCTGCGCCGCGATGTGACTGGCAGCCAGGATGACGAGGATGGCAAGGAAAGGACGGTGCACGTCGCCGCTCGTTTGTTTTCAACATGGCAAGCCAGCATGAAAGACAAGGCTTGTCACTGCCGGCCGTGGGCAAGCTTCAGATCGCATGCGCGGCGTGCAGTTCGCCGAGGATGGCTTCCTTCAATGGGGCTTGCGCCGCCGGCGTGCGCAGGCGCGGCCGGGGCGCGGCCACGTCGTAGTGGGCGCGTGGCGGTCCGGCGTGCGTGTCGAGCATGACGATGCGGTCGCTCAGGTACAGCGCTTCATCGATATCGTGCGTCACCAGCAGCACGCTCAAACCATGGCGCGCAGCGACGGTGGCCAGCAGGTCTTGCAGCTTCATGCGGGTAAACGCGTCGACGGCGGAAAACGGTTCGTCCAGCAGCAGGATGCGGGGCTGGCCAAACAGGCCGCGGGCAATCGCCGCCCGCTGCGCCTGGCCGCCCGACAGCTGCTTTGGCAGGCTGTGCGCGTGGCCTTGCAAGCCTACTTCCGCCAGCAACTGCGCGCCCCTGGGATCGTGTTCGCCACCAGCACCGAGGCCGAAGGCGATGTTTTGCGCCACTGTCAGCCAGGGAAACAATCGCGGTTCCTGGAAGATCAGGCCGATGTCGGCGTGCACCCCGGCCAGCAACTTGCCGTCGAGGCGCAGGGCGCCGTGATAGTCCGTATCGAGACCGGCCACGATGGATAGCAGGCTGCTCTTGCCGCAGCCGCTGGCGCCGATCAGGCTGACGATTTCGCCCTGGCGCAGCTGCAATTGCAGATTGTGCAGCACGCGCCGCGCGCCATAGGATTTGTCATGGATGGCAATGTCGAGCAGGGCAGTCATGCAGAGGCGCTTTCGTCAGGGAGTGGCATAGCTGTCGCGCCACGCAAGCAAACGGGTTTCCAGGCGCTGCATCAGGCTGTCGCTGGCCTTGCCCAGCACGGCCAGCAGCACGATGGCAGCGAGCACGATGTCGGCACGGCTCGTTTCGCGCCCGTCGCTGAGCAGGTAGCCGAGGCCCTGGCTGGCGGCGATCAGTTCTGCCGCCACCATGAACATCCAGGCCAGGCTCAAACCGTTGCGCAGGCCCGTGAAGATGGCTGGCAGCGCGGCGGACAGCAGCACGCGCCACGCCAGCGCAGGGCGGCTCAAACGGTACATGCGGGCCGCGTCGATCAGCTTGCGGTCCACGTCGCGTATCCCCGACGCCACGCCCATGTAGACGGGGAAAAAGGTGCCGATGCTGATCAGGACCAGTTTCGGCGCTTCATCGATGCCTAGCCACAGCAGCAGCAAGGGCACCCAGGCCAGCGATGGAATGGCACGCAGGGCCTGGAAAGTGGGGTCCAGCAGCGCCTCCATTGTGCGGTTCAGGCCCACGGCCGCACCAATGATGATGGCTAGCAGCGCGCCGCCGGCAAAGCCGATTGCCACGCGCACGGTACTGGCCAGCACGTGGCCGGCCAGGCCCTGGCGCGCCAGCTCGGCGATGGTGGCGGCGATGTCGCTGGGCGCTGGCAGCAGGTTGGCGGGGATGGCGCCCGCGCGTACGCCCAGTTCCGCCGCCAGCAGTGCCAGCGCGGGCAGCAGGAGGCCAAGCGCCGCGCGTGGCAAGGGCTGGCGAAAGAGCCTGCGCCGGACGCCGGTGTCGTGGGCCGATGCTGGCGCGGCGAGCGTGTCTCTGGCCATGAGCGCTTACGCCTTGCCGATGAACGGCTGCGCAGAGCGCGTGTCGACCAGCTCTGCGATGGCGCGGTTCAAGTCGGCGCCTGGCTTGACCAGCGCTTCTTCGACGAGGATGGGCGCGGCCACCAGCAGGGCTTTGACGTGTTCGTTCGACGGCTGCGGATTGCTGAAGTCACTGCGCAGTTTTACCTGCAGCAGCGCCACCGGCAGGCTGACCTTGGCTTCTTCCGACAGGATTTTCGCCGCTTCGGCCGGATAGTCGCGTATCCAGGCGCGGGCCCGTTCGTAGGCCTGTATCACCTTGCCGACTTCGGCGGGACGGCTGGCCAGGAAGTCCTCGCGCACGTTCAGGAAACCATAGGTGTTGAAGGCCACGTTACGGTAGATCAGACGCGAGCCAGCTTCCAGTTCGCTGGCGGCCATGTGCGGATCGAGGCCGGCCCAGGCATCGACCTTGCCTTGCTCCAGCGCCGCGCGGCCATCGGCATGCTGCAGGCTGACGTGTTCTATATCGCTGCGTTTCAGGCCCGCAGTCTTCAATGACCGCAGCAGGAACAGATATGGGTCGGTGCCCTTGGTGGCGGCCACCTTCTTGCCCTTCAAGTCGGCGACACTGCGGATGGGGCTATCCTTGCGCACCACCAGCGCCGTCCATTCAGGGCGCGAAAAAATGTACGGCGCACGGATAGGGTTGCCATTGGCGCGCGCCAGCAGGGCGGCGAGGCCGGCGCTCGAACCGATGTCGATGCTGTTGGCGTTCAGGTATTCGAGGGCGCGGTTGCTGCCCGCGCTGAGCACCCACTTGATGCTGGTGCCATCTTGCTTGAATGCTTCTTCCAGCCAGCCGAAGCGGCGCAGCACCAGGCTGGTGGGCGAATAATAGGCATAGTCGAGGCGCAGCTCCTTCAGGGGCGCTTGCGTGGCTGCGCGGGTGAGGCTGGGCAAGGTGGCGAGGGCGGTGCCGCTGGCGGCCAGTTGCAAGATGGTTCTGCGTTTCATGGTGTCCTTGGATGTTGGGGAGAGGCGTCAGGCCGCCAGTGCAGAGGCGGGCATGGACGCGGGTGTGATGCTGACCTGGCGGCCCGCGTGATCGGCGGGCAGGCGCGGGCCCTGGCCGAAGACCTTGTGGCGCAAGCTGCCTTCCTCGTAATGGGTGCGATAGCGGCCGCGCCGCTGCAGTTCCGGCACGATGTGGGCTACCACGTCGGCCATGCTGTCGTGGGCCACGGCGAAGGCCAGATTGAAGCCGTCGATGCCTGTCTCGTCCAGCCAGCTTTCCAGCTGGTCGGCCACCTGGCGCGCGTCGCCCACCAGCACCGGGCCGCGCCCACCCAGGCCGATGTATTCGGCCGCCTCGCGCACCGTCCACGTGCGGTCCGGGTCGGCCTGGCTGAACGAAGCCAGCGCCGAGCGGCCGGCCGGGGAATCGATGTAGTCGATGGTGGCGTCGAGCGGATAGCGGCTGAAATCGACGCCGGTCCAGCCTGACAGCAGCACCAGTGCCGCCTCGATATTCACGTGGCGCAGGTAGTTGGCATGCTTGGCGCGCGCCTCTTCTTCCGTGGCGCCCGTGATGACCAGCGCCTGGGCGTAGATCAGCAGCGCATTGCCATCGCGTCCCGCCAGGCGCACGGCGGCGCGCAAGTCGTCGGCGTAGCGCTTTACCACTGTCTTGCTGGGGCCACTGACAAAGGTCGCTTCTGCGTGGCGCGCCGCAAAGCGCGTGCCGCGCGGCGAGGTGCCCGCCTGGTACAGCAGTGGCGTGCGTTGCGGCGACGGCTCGCACAAATGGATGCCGGGCACCTGGTAGTGGCGCCCGGCATGGTTGATCGGATGCACGCGGGCCGGATCGGCGTAGATGCCGCGTGCCTTGTCATTGATGACGGCATCGTCGTCCCAGCTCTTTTCCCAAAGCTTGTAGACGACGTCGAGGTATTCGTCGGCCAGGTCGTAGCGTTCGTCGTGGCCCAGTTGCTGGCCCAAGCCCAGGTTGCGCGCGGCGCTATCGAGGTAGCCCGTGACGATATTCCAGCCGATACGCCCGCCCGTCAGATGGTCCAGCGTGGAGATGCGCCGCGCGAATGTGTACGGATGCTCGTAAGTGAGGGCGCAGGTGACGCCGAAACCCAGGTGCGTGGTGGCTTGCGCCATGATGGGCACGAGGGCCAGCGGGTCGTTCAGCGGCACCTGCACGCCGTGTTCCAGGGCCGCATCGAGGCTGCCCCGGTACACGTCATACACGCCCAGCACGTCGGCCAGGAATACTGCGTCGAACAGGCCCGCTTCCAGCAACCGCGCCAGTTCCGTCCAGTGCTGCGGATCGGTATAGCGGTGGCTGCGGTCGCGCGCATGCGTCCACAGTCCCGGCGACTGGTGGCCGACGGTATTCATCTGGAAGGCGTTGAAGCGTATCGTCTTGGCCATGGCTTATTTCGCGGCCGTTTGCAAGGCTTGCTGGTAATCGGGTTTCGAGTAACCGGCAAAGTGCTTGTTGGTGATGTCGAGGAATTCGCGCGAACGGTAGGCGGCTGCCAGGTCTTTCGCGAACTGCTTGTCCTTGTCCGCCGTGCGCACGGCCACCAGGTTGATGTAGTTGGGCGAGATTTTCTCGGCCACCAGCGCGTCCGTCAGCTTCAGTCCCGAGGCCAGCGCGTAATTGCCGTTGATGAAGGAATAGTCGGTGTCGCCCAGCGAACGTGGCAGCTGCGCCGCTTCCAGCGGCAACAGCTTGATTTTCTTCGTGTTGACGGCGATATCCTTTTCCGATGCGCGCACGGGGTCGAAGCTGCTGCGCAGCTTGATCCAGCCCAACTGGTCAAGCAGCACCAGCGCGCGCGCCTGGTTGGTCGGATCGTTCGGCAAGCCCACCGTCGTGCCTTCCTTCACCTCATCCAGGCTCTTGTGCTTCTTGCTGTAGATGGCGATCGGCGCCGTGGGTATCGTGATCAGGTCCGTCAGGGCCAGCTTGTGCTCCAGCGCGAATTTCTTCAGGTAGATGATGTGCTGGAACACGTTCGCGTCCAGCGACCCCTCGGCCAGCGCGAAGTTCGGCTGGACGTAGTCATTGAATTCCACCAGCTTGACCTTGTAGCCCTGTTTTTCCAGGATAGGCTTGATGCCCAGCTTGATCTGGTCGGCGTACGGCCCGGCGCTGGTGCCGATGGTGATGTCCTTCGGGTCCGTGGCGTGGACAAGGTTGCTGGCCAGGGCCAGGGTCAGGGCGGTGAGGAGGATGCTGCGGCGGGCGATGGTCATGGTGGCTCCTAGTTGGGTAAATTATGAATACGCGGTCGGCTCGGGCAGCGTACCTGTCAAGGCAAAGCGTCCCAGGTCGCGCAGCTTGTAATCGATGGGGTCGTGTAGGGTGTGCACGCGCACGTTGCGCCAGTAGCGGTCGAAGCCATACTGGGCCGAGGTGGAACGGGCTCCCGTCAGTTCGAACATCTGGCTGCTGATTTCCAGTCCCGCCTTGTGCGCCAGGCACTTGGCTTCGGCCACGGAGACGGCCAGCAAGCCCCGTTCGTGCGCTGTGACCAGCGGTCCCCTGCGGAACACGGTTTCCAGTGTCTGCGCCGCCGCGTCGGCCAGCACTTGCGCGGGGCGCAGCAGCAACCATAGCTGGCCGTAGCGGTGCTGTATCAACGGGTCGTCCGTTGCCTTGGCCACGCCTGCGGCAAACCAGGCTTTCGCTTGCTCGTCCGTGTAGCGGCGCGCCGCCTCGAACGCGCCTTCGGCGATGCCCAGATATAAATTCGCCATGATCAGCTGCGCGATCTGCGAGCGCACGGTGGCTTGCGGCGTGGCGGCCTGCGCGGGCGCCTGCAGCACCAGTTCCTGCGGCAGGGCGACCGCCTGGAAATGCACATTGCCGCTGTCTGTCTGGCGCTGGCCGAAGGCGTCCCAGTCCGCCTGTACGGTCACGCCATCCTGGCGCGTGGGCAGGGCGGCGATCAGCGCCGTTTGCGTGGGCGCGTGCCAGGCCGACACGGTCAGCCAGTCGGAACCGACGGAGCCGGAAGAAAAGCTCTTGATGCCGTCGAGGATGAAACCGTCATCGCTGTCGATGGCCGTCACGCGTTTGTCGAGGGGATTCAAGGCATTGCCCCAGAACAGGCGCTCGTCGACGGTGAGGGTGAGCAGGCGGCGCTGCTGCTGCGCGCTGCCATATAGCTGCAAGCCGGCCAGCTGCAAATGATGGAAGCCGAAGACATGCGCCAGCGCGCTGTCGGCGCGCGCCAGGATGCGGATCACCTGGTACACGAGGGGCCAGGATGCGCCCTGGCCGCCGAATTCCACGGGAATCGACAAGGTCAGCAAGCCTGATTCGCGCAGCCATTCGCGCTCCTGGGCCGCGTGGCCGCCGGCCTGGTCGCGGGCATTGGCCGTTTCGGCCAGGCGCGCAGCCAGCGCGGTGGCGACGCTGATGGCGTCCTGCAGCGGTTCCACTGCGGAAGCGGCGGAGCGGGTGGCGTGGAGAAAAGCACTAGGCATGGGGCGGATTCCAGAAAGACGATGACGCCGATATTGCACCGCCGGGCGTGCGCCGTACACGAAGAAAACCGCGCATGGATATGCGAAAAAAGCCACGTGGGGACCGGCGCCTTCACTTGCCGGGCGTCGGGCCCGGATAGTCAAAAAACGCATATCGAAGCGCGAAAGCATTCGTTTTACCCGGCTGATGATGGCGATAGGCTGCAAGCATCCGAGCAGATCCACTTTCGATAACCTACAGGGACGGGCATCACATGAGCATCTTGTTATTGGGCGGTAGCCCCCAGCTACCATCGAGTTCCAGCCGCCTGCTGTTGCATATCGGCGAACAACTGGCGCTGCAGGGCCACAGCTACGCCAAGCTGCATGTGCGCGACCTGCCGGCGCGAGCGCTGCTGCTGGCCGACTACGACGACGCGGCGATTGCCCGCGCCGTTCGCGCCGTGGCCGACGCCGACGCCATCGTGATCGCCACGCCCATCTACAAGGCCTCGTATACAGGGTTGCTGAAAGCCTTCCTCGACCTGCTGCCGCAAGATGGCCTGGCCGGCAAGCTGGTGCTGCCGCTAGCCACGGGTGGCGGCCATGCCCACACCCTGGCGCTCGACTATGCGCTGCGCCCCGTGCTGCATGCGCTGGGCGCCAAACAAGTCTTCACCAGCATTTATGCCAATGCGCAGCAGCTGGACTGGCACGAAGAGCGGGGCCTGAGCCTGGATGCGCCGATTGCCGAACGCGTGCAGGCCGGCATCGAGGAACTCTCCAGTGGCCTGTTCGTTCTGCAGGGCCGGCGCCCGTCCGCGCCAACCGACATCTCCGTACCCGTGCGTTCGCTGCAAGACCAGCCGTACGCGCACCACTATCAAGCCGCCTGATTATCCACCGACCAAGGAACCGCCATGACACACCGCCAAGCACAACGTCTTTCGCGCCGTACCACTCTGGGCTTGCTGTTTGCAGCCGCCGCCGGCGTGATGGCGGCCGGCATGCCGGCCACGGCGCTCGCGCAGGCCAAGGGGGAAGTCCGCATCGGCTACCAGAAATACGGCACCCTGACCCTGCTCAAAGGGCGCGGCACCCTGGAAAAACGCCTGGCCGAACAAGGTGTGGGCGTGAAATGGACGGAGTTCCCGGCCGGTCCCGTGCTGCTCGAAGGCTTGAATGTGGGTAGCATCGATTTCGGCACCGTGGGCGAGGCGCCGCCGATCTTTGCGCAGGCAGCCGGCGCCAGCCTGGTGTATGTCGGCAATGAGCCGGCGTCGCCGGCCAGCGAAGCCATCGTCGTGCCCAAGGGCTCCGGCCTGCGTACCCTGGCCGACTTGAAGGGCAAGAAAATCGCCCTGAACAAGGGCTCGAACGTGCACTACCTGCTGTTGAAAGCACTGGAAAAGGCGGGCGTCGCGTATGCCGATATCCAGCCCGTGTTCCTGCCGCCGGCCGACGCGCGCGCCGCCTTCGAGCGGGGCAGCGTGGATGCCTGGGCTATCTGGGACCCGTTCCTGGCGGCCGCCGAAAAGCAGCTGGGCGCCCGCGTCCTGGCCGATGGCAAGGGCCTGGTGGCGAACTACCAGTTTTACCTGGCGTCGCGCACGTATGCGGAAAAAAATCCCGAAATCCTGCGCATCGTGCTCGACGAGGTGGCCAAGGTCGATGACTGGGGCCGCAACAACCCGGACGAAGTGGCGACGATCCTGTCGGCGCAGACGGGCCTGAGCACGGAAGTGGTGGCGCTGGCTGCCTCGCGCTATGCGTACGGCGTCAAACCTGTCTCGGTCGATGTCATCGCTTCGCAGCAAAGGGTGGCCGATGCGTTTTCCAGCCTGAAGCTGATTCCCAAACCGATCGTCGTCAAGGATGCGCTGCTGCCGGCGCGCCAGCTGGCTACCAGCGCAAAATAAGGAACAAATATCATGTCATTGAATGTCTTCTGGTTCATCCCCACCCACGGCGACAGCCGCTACCTGGGCACGTCGCAAGGCGCGCGGCCCGTCGATGCCGACTATTTGCGTCAGGTGGCCGTGGCCGCCGATACGCTGGGCTACGATGGCGTGCTGCTGCCCACGGGCCGCTCCTGCGAAGATGCGTGGGTGGTGGCGTCATCGCTGATCAGCGTGACGCAAAAACTCAAATTTTTAGTGGCCGTGCGGCCAGGCCTGTCCACGCCGGGCCTGGCCGTGCGCATGGCATCCACGTTTGACCGGCTGTCGAACGGGCGCCTCCTGATCAATGTCGTCACGGGCGGCGACCAGGGCGAACTGGAAGCGGACGGCCTGTTTGCCGACCATGCCAAGCGCTATGAGATTTCCGATGAATTCATCAAGGTGTGGCGCGCCACCCTGGCGGGCGAGGGCGGCGCGGCCGGCTACGATTTCGAGGGCAAGCATATCCAGGTCAAGGGCGCGAAAACCCTGTACCCGCCCGTGCAGAAACCATACCCACCGCTGTATTTCGGCGGCTCGTCGGAGCCGGCGCATGAACTGGCGGCCGAGCAGATGGACGTGTACCTGACCTGGGGCGAGCCGCCCGCCGCCGTGGCCGAGAAAATCGCCGACATCCGGGCGCGCGCCGCCAAGCGGGGCCGCACGGTGCGCTTCGGCATCCGATTGCACGTGATCGTGCGCGAGACTAACGAGGCGGCCTGGCGCGCGGCCGATGAACTGATCAGCCACCTGGACGACGACATCATCGCCAAGGCGCAGGCAGCCTTCGGCAAGATGGATTCCGTGGGCCAGCAGCGCATGGCGGCCCTGCATGGCGGGCGGCGCGACAAGCTCGAAGTGTCGCCGAATCTGTGGGCGGGCGTGGGCCTGGTGCGCGGCGGCGCGGGCACGGCCCTGGTGGGCGACGCGCCCACGGTGGTGGCGCGCATGCAGGAATACGCGGACCTGGGCATCGATACCTTCATTTTCTCGGGTTACCCGCACCTGGAAGAATCGTACCGCTTCGCCGAGCTGGTATTCCCCTTGCTGGGCAAGGGCAAGGCCGTGGGTGAGCAGTCACTGACGGGCCCCTTCGGCGAAGTCATGGCCAGCAACATCGTGCCGGCCGCGCCGCAGAAAAAGGCGGCCTGAGATGGCGGCCGGCTCAATACAACGGGCAAGCACCGCCCCTTGGCCTTCGCTGCGTCACGCACTCGCGCCGTGGGCCCTGCCCGTGGCGCTGCTGCTGGCCTGGCAGCTGGCGGCGCAATGGGGCTGGCTGTCGAGCCGCATCCTGCCCGAGCCATGGGCCGTGGCGAAGGCCTTCTGGCACCTGGCCGTGTCGGGCGAGCTGTGGCTGCACCTGAAAACGAGCTTGTGGCGCGCCACGGTCGGTTTCGTCATCGGCGCGGGACTGGGTTTGCTGCTGGGCCTATTGACGGGCAGCTTCCGCCATGCAGAAACCCTGCTCGACACGACGCTGCAAATGGTGCGCAATATCCCGGCGCTGGCCCTGATCCCGCTGGTGATCCTGTGGTTCGGCATCGACGAGACGGCCAAGCTCTTTCTGCTGGCCGTCGGCGTCTTCTTTCCCGTCTACCTGAATACCTTCCACGGCATCCGCTCGGCCGACCAGGGCTTGATCGAAATGGCGAAAAGCTACGGCCTGTCCGGCTGGCCTCTGTACCGCGACGTGATCCTGCCGGCCGCCATGCCCTCCATCCTGGTGGGCGTGCGCTTCTCGCTGGGACTCGTGTGGGTGCTGCTGATCGTTGCAGAAACCATCTCGGCGCAGGCCGGCATCGGCTACATGACCATGAATGCGCGCGAATTCCTGCAAACGGACGTGGTGCTGGTGGGGATCTTGCTGTACGCCTTGCTGGGCAAGCTGGCCGATTTGTTTTCGCGGGGGCTGGAACGCCACTGCCTGCGCTGGAATCCCGCGTACCGATAGTGACGAAATGAGGAAAGAAAAAACCATGCTGCTTGCCCCCATCCAGATTGAAACGGATTTTTTGTCGCACTTCGTGCAATACGACCCGGCCGGCGCGCCGCCGCAGGCGAAGGTCGCCCCGCAAGCTCCTTTTGCGCGCCGCGGCGTGCCGCTGGCATTGACGCAATTGAGCAAGGCCTATGGCGAACGCCCGGTCCTGAACAACGTCGACCTGCAGCTGGTAGCGGGCGAGTTCGTCGCCATCGTGGGGCGCAGCGGCTGTGGCAAGAGCACCTTGCTGCGCTCGATCGCGGGCCTGGAAAACATCGATGAAGGCAGGATCACCATCGGCAGCGGCGTGGGCGCGCCCGATATCCGCATCATGTTCCAGGAATCGCGGCTGCTGCCGTGGAAGACAGTGCTAGCCAACGTGGCCCTGGGCTTGCCCCGCTGCGTCGGCGCGGCGGCCGCCTCGCTGTGGACGGTGGGCCTGGCCGAACGCGCCGACGACTGGCCGGCGGCCTTGTCGGGCGGCCAGAAGCAGCGCGTGGCGCTGGCGCGCGCCCTCGTGCACGAGCCGCAATTGCTGCTGCTCGACGAGCCATTGGGTGCGCTCGACGCGCTGACGCGCATCGAGATGCAGCAGTTGATCGAGTCGTTGTGGCTGGCGCGCGGTTTCACGGCCGTGCTGGTGACGCACGATGTGGCCGAAGCGGTGGCGCTGGCCGACCGGGTGCTGCTGATCGAGGATGGGCGCATTAGCCTGGACGTGCGGGTGGATTTGCCGCGCCCTCGCCAGCGCGGCCATGCGGCCTTCGCCGCGCTGGAGCAGGCTATCTTGTCGCGGGTGCTGCAAGCGCAGGGTCAGATAACTGCGCCAGCATGATGAAACCGTCGCCATCGAGCGTCGCCACGATGCCATCGTAGCTGTCGATGGCCGGGTGGCGCGTGGCCAGCGGGTGGGCATGCGTGGCGGTGACGACGATGACTTTCGCGCCAGCCGCCTCGCCCGCCTCGATGCCGACGGACGCGTCTTCAAACACCAGGCAGTCAACAGGCGCCACGCCCAGTTTTTCCGCCGCCAGCAGGTAGCAATCGGGTTTCGGCTTGCCCGCCTTGACGTCTTCCGCCGTCACCATGATGGCGGGAATGGGCATGCCGGCCGCCTTCAGGCGGGCCGTGGCCAGCGCGCGCGGCGCCGACGTGACAATCGCCCATTGCGCGGGCGGCAGCGACTGTAAAAAGCGCAGCGCCCCGGAGATTTCAACAATTCCTTCCACATCGATGATTTCCGCATCCGTGATGCCCTGCGACTCGCGCTGCGCGTCGACGCCGGGCAAGGCCAGCTTGGCGATGGTATCGACCGAGCGGGCGCCGTGGATGGTGGGCAAAAAGGCCGCCACGTCAAGGCCCTTGCGCTGCGCCCAGGTGCCCCAGATGCGTTCGGCGGCGGCGATGGAATTGATGACGGTGCCGTCCATGTCGAACAGCAGGGCGCGGTAGCGGCCTGCGGCGCGGGGCGGCGTCGACGATAACGGTGGCTGCTGCAGCGGCGAGGGCAGTGCGGACATGGCTTCCTTCCGGATGATGGGCTGGAAGCCATTGTAACGGCAGTCGATTTTTATTTCACAGGTAGACAGATTCAAACCTGGCCACGGGCGCGCCATCCTTGAGCAGGATCAGGTACTCGCCTTCAAAACGGTAACCCGTCACGCTGTTCAAATTGGCCAGCACGGCGCTTTCCAGCTGCATCAGGGGAGGCGGGCAGGCCATGCGCGTGCCCGCCAGCTGCGTGAAGCGCAGGGTATTGCCGGCCAGCGTGTAGCCGCCCATCACGCGGTTGCAGCCCGTAAAACCCTGGACCTTGCCATCGTCGGTGAGGGTGATGCGCACTTCGCGCTCCTGCTCCGGCGCCATCGTTACGGGGGCGCCATCGAGTTCTGTCAGCTTCCAGTAGGTATTTGTCAGGCTGTAGCTGGGCGTCAGGCCCGTGTCCGGCTTGGCGCTGTCGGGCGTGGTGGCGCAGCCGCCGGCCATGGCGATGGCGGCGGCGAGTGGCAGGTATTTCAGACGATGCAGCATGGGACGCTCCTGTTAGAGGGAAAATGCCTGCAGGCTAGCAGATTTTTCGCGCCAGCCCGCGTACCGCAGCGGCGATTATTTTCATTTTGCCAGCCTTGGCATTACACTCATGCTTTCTGCTGTTTCAACTTTATCGGGGAGCCGGGCCGATGCTGCATGCACAAGCGCTGGATAATCGACTGGTCGCCACCACTGGCGACGACGTGCTGATCGACCGCATCGTGCCCGGTGCGCCGCTGGTCATCGCCTTCGGCTTCGTTTCGTGGACCACGCGCCCCGCCTTCGATTTTTACGGGCGCTTGCGCAAGCTGGAGCAGGTCAGCGGGCAGCCGCTGAACAAAATTCTCGTGCGCGACTCCGGCAATGCCTGGTACCACCGCCAGATCGCGGGCCTGGGCAGCCATGTGGATGAAACGGCGCAGGCCCTGCGCGAGCTGGTGAACCGCATCGCGCCAAGCCAGATCACTACCATCGGCCAGTCCATGGGCGCGTATGCGGCCGTCATGTTTGGCTTGCTGCTCGATGCGCAGCAGATCGTCGCCTTTGGCCCCTTGTCCTTCCTCGACGTGCAGCAGGCGCGTTTGTATCATGAGCTGCGCTGGCTGCCCGTGATGGAGTCGCTGGCGCAAGACCCGCCAGCCTCCGGCTATTACGACCTGGCGGCCCTGTGCCGCGCCAGGGCGATGGAGCATACGCAGCTGCACCTGGTGTTCGGCACGCGGCCAGACGCGGCCCGGCCGGACATGGCCAGCGCGGGCGGCAGTGCCAGTGCGAGCGCCAGCGAATCGGTGAACCTCGACGCCATGCATGCGCAGCGCCTGGCCGCCTTTGGCCGCTGCACCCTGCACCCGTTTCCCCATTCGGGGCACGCGGTGGTGCAGCACCTGATCGACACCAAACGCCTCAACGGCTTGCTGGCAGCATGCATACTCGGTCTCACTTTGGCGCCCGAGCCGATGCCGGAGATCGGCGCCGCGTGGCAGGACTGGGTAGCGGAAAATCTGCATTTGGGCTGCACCGGCGAACAGCTGGTGGCGGTGCTGCAGCAGCATGGCTTTTCGCCGGCCAGCAGCACGGCCGCCGTGGATGCCGCCCGCGCCGCGCCGAAAGCACCATGACACCGCAGTTCGAACTCGACACCCTGAAAATCCGCATCGCCGCGCCTGAACTGGCGGCGCTCGACTTGCGCGTGCGCGTGCAGCGCGCGCTGCGCCAGCTGATACTCGATGGCGTGCTGGCGCCCGGCCTGCGCCTGCCGGCCACGCGCGCGCTGGCGCAATCGCTGGGCGTGTCGCGCGATACCGTGGAAATGGCGTATGCGCAGCTGCGCCTGGACGGGTATATCCAGCGCCATGCTGGATCGGGCAGTTTCGTGTCGCAGAAGATAGGCGCGAGCTTGCTGGGCAAGCCGTCGTCGGCATTGCAGCCTGCGTCCGCGCAGCCGGTGGCCCTCAGCGCGCGCGGTGCGCATATCCTCGCCAGCGGCGGCGTAGCCGACCAGCAGAGCGTGAAGGCGTTTGCCACGGGCTTGCCGGAAACGCGCGCCTTCCCGCTCGACGTGTGGGAACGCTTGCGGCGCCAGGCGGCCAGCGAACACCATGCCAGCGTACTGCTGCACGGCGACCCGCAAGGTGCCGCGCCCCTGCGGCAAGCCATCGCCGATTATGTGAACCTGGAGCGGGGCGCGCGGGCCACGGCGGATCAGGTGCTGGTCTTGAGCAGTACGCGCCAGGCCCTGTACCTGTGCGCGCAGGTGCTGGCCGATGCGCATGGCCCGATATTGATGGAAGATCCCGGCTATTTCGGCGCGCGCAAGGCGTTTGAGATGGCGCAATTGCGGGTACTGCCCGTGCCCGTCGATGCGCATGGACTGTCCATCGAACACTTGCGGGCGGACCTCAGCGGTGCCAACACGATTTACGTCACGCCGTCGCATCAATACCCGACGGGCGCCACGCTGGCGCTCGAGCGCCGCTTCGCGCTGACCGCCTGGGCCGCCGAGCGCCAGGGCTGGATCATCGAAGACGATTACGACAGCCAGTTTCATTACGCCGGCTTGCCGACGGCTTGCGTGCAGGGGCTAGACACGCAGCAGCGCACGATTTATCTGGGCACCTTCGCCAAGTCACTGTATCCGGGCTTGCGCATCGGCTACATGGTGCTGCCGCCTGCGCTGGTCAAACCGATGACGCAGGCGCGCAGCATTCTCGACGGGCATACGCCGCAACTGGATCAACTGACATTGGCCCGTTTCATCGCCGATGGCCATTTCGCAGCCCATGTGCGGGCCATGCGAAAAATCTATGCCGTGCGCCGCGATGCGATGGCGCAGGCCGTGCGCCAGTATTTGCCGCACGTGGTCACGGCGCAGCTGCCGCCGGGCGGCTTGCAACTGCCGTGTCTGCTGCACGAGGGCAGGGATGAGCTGGACACGCTACGTCTGGCGGCGCAGGCGGGCATCGTGCTGCCGGGCCTGAGCCGGCTGTATGCGACGCCGCCGGCGCGCGGCGGCTGGCTGCTGGGCTTTGCGGCGCTCACGCCGCACGAGATCGAGAGCGGCATCGTCCGCCTGGCGCGCGCGCTGGGATAAGCCCGTTGAAGTGGTCTGCTGTTGGCTGATGAATTGGCCTGCTTTGGCAGTCCATATGGCCATTAAGATGCTCCCTTTTAATGGCAGGGGCATACACATGACAACAACAACCACAACAAGCGCCGCCATGGCCGACCGGCTGCACTGGCGCGATCTTGCTGCCCCCACGATGGCGGCCTGCATCTCCGTCCTCGTCAACTATGGCGGCACCTTCGTGCTGGTGTTCCAGGCGGCCCAGTTGGCCCAGCTCAGTGCGGTGCAGACGGCGTCCTGGGTCTGGTCGCTGAGCATCGGCGTGGGCGTGACGGGCATCTGGCTAAGCTACCGCTACCGCGCGCCCATCATCACGGCCTGGTCGACGCCTGGCGTGGCCTTCCTGGCCACCGTCATGCCGCACACGCCGTATGCGGAAGTGATCGGCGCCTACATGGTGTCCGCCATCGCCTTCATTTTGCTGGGCATGTCCGGCGCCTTCGAGCGCCTGGTGCGCTGGATTCCTGGCGGCATCGCCGCCGGTTTGCTGGCCGGCATCCTGCTGCAGTTTGGCGTGAACGCGTTTGGTGGCGCCAGCGCCGACCCGCTGCTGGTGGTGGTACTGCTGCTATCGTACGCCGTGCTGCGCCGTTTCACGGCACGCTTTGCCGTGGTGGGCATCATGCTGATCGGCCTGGCCCTGCTGCTGGCGCAGGGACGCATCGATGGGCAAGGCATCGAACTGGCGCTGGCCGCGCCCGTGTTCGAGATGCCGCGCTTTTCCGTGGCATCGCTCTTGGGCGTGGCGCTGCCCCTGTTCCTGATCACGCTGACGGGGCAATATATGCCCGGCATGCTGGTGCTGCGCAATGACGGCTACTGCGTCAGCGCCAATCCCATTCTCACGGTGACAGGCCTCGGTTCGCTGCTCATGGCGCCGTTTGGCGCGCATGCCTTCAACGTGGCCGCCATTACGGCCGCCATCTGCACGGGCAAGGATGCGCATGCGGACCCGGCTAAGCGTTATGTCGCCGGGCTGGCGTGCGGCGTGCTGTATATCCTGGTGGGCATCTTCGGCGTCACCCTGGCCAGCCTGTTCATGGTCTTGCCGCGCAGCTTCATCACGGCGCTGGCGGGGCTGGCCCTGCTGGGCGCCATCGGCAACAGCCTGGCGCAGGCGATGGCCGACGTGCGCATGCGCGAAACGGCGTTGATCACCTTCCTGGCGACGGCCGCGAACGTCACGCTGCTGGGCGTGGGCGGCGCCCTGTGGGGTCTGGCGGCGGGACTGGCGGCGCATGGGCTGATGCATGGCTGGCGCAAGGCGGCTTGACAGCGGCATCGCCATGCAGCTTGCCCATGTTGCCAGCCGCCGCATACAATTGCTGCGCCCGTGCCCGCTGGCTCCGTGTTTCCGATCTGGGCCGAACGATGCACGAGATCACTTCCCTGGCGCATGGCCTGGCCATTT
This sequence comes from Janthinobacterium pasteuri, assembly GCF_051380775.1. Classification (NCBI taxonomy): domain Bacteria; kingdom Pseudomonadati; phylum Pseudomonadota; class Betaproteobacteria; order Burkholderiales; family Oxalobacteraceae; genus Janthinobacterium; species Janthinobacterium pasteuri. Next base: position 75,940 of record NZ_JBNYXS010000005.1, read on the forward strand.
TTGCGCTGGCCGCCGGCTGGGTGTGAATGTCTATTTTTAATGAAAAGCGAGAAAGCGATGCCTGTCAGTTCCTACCTGAATACCCGTCCCGTCGTGGGCGAGCGCGTCTACCTGCATGACACGGCGCAAGTGATTGGTGATGTGCAGATCGGCGACGACTGCTCGATCTGGTGCAACAGCGTGCTGCGCGGCGACGTCAACCGCATCGTCATCGGCGAGGGCAGCAATATCCAGGACTTTTCCATGGGCCATGTGTCGCACAAGAATGCGGCCAAGCCCGACGGTTCTCCCTTGACCATCGGCAAGTACGTGACCATCGGCCACTCCGTGATCTTGCACGGCTGCACGATCGGCGACGAATGCCTGATTGGCATGGGCAGCATCGTCATGGATGACGTGGTGGTGGAAAAACACGTGATGCTGGGCGCGGGCAGCCTGGTGTCGCCGGGCAAGGTACTGGAAAGCGGGCATTTGTACGTGGGCCGGCCCGCCGCCAAGGTGCGCCCGTTAAGCGAAGCGGAGATCGCCTACCTGCGCTATTCGGCTGAACACTATGTGCGCGTAAAAAACAATTACCTGGCCGGTGGCGACGACGCCTGAGCGCCAGCGCGGTCCAAACGGCGCAATGCCGGCCGCGGCGCCAGGTCTTGCGGCAGGCGCAGGGCGGACACCAGGCCCAGGCGCCGCCACAGCAGCAGTACCCACCAGCCCGGGTCCCATTCGCCCGGCAGCAGGCCCAGCCTGGCCGAGCCGGGATAGGCGTGATGGTTGTTGTGCCAGCATTCGCCCATGGTCAGCAGCGAGACCAGGCGGATATTTCTCCCTTGCACGGCGGCGCCTTCGACATGAAAATGCATTTGCCCATGGTTGTGGGCGAAGTAGCCGATCAGCCAATGGCCCAGCACGCCGGCGCTGACGCGCGCGCAGACACCCCAGCAGGCCAGGCCCCAGCCGCCCCAGGCGAAGAACAGCACGGCCCACGGCAGTTGCTGTAGCATCCAGGTGGCTTCCAGAAAACGGTAAAAGCGGTCGTGCGCGATGCGCGGCTCGATGGCGATGTGCGGCGGGTGGAGCAGTTGCAAGCGGCAGTGGAGTTGCCACCAGGCATCGCGCCAGAAGCCGGCGCCGTGGCGCAGGTAGGGGTGGCAGTCGGGCAGGCGCTGGGCGTAGTCGCGCAGCTCGTGCTGGCGCAGCAGGCCCAGCGGGCCGCAGAGTCCCACCAGCACGCCCAGGTACACCAGCAGGTATTCCAGCCATTGCGGGCAATGAAAGCTGTCGTGGATCAGTTTGCGATGGCTGCCCAGCGAGTGGCCAAACAGCAGGACGATGGCCGTGCCGGCCACGAACAGCAGCAGGCCGGTCCAGCTGAAGGCGAACAGGGTGCCGGCAATGGCGCCGGCCAGCATGGTTGCCAGCCACAATGATTGCAGCGGCGCGTAGCGCACCACGCCGTCCAGCACGCTGTCGGGGTGCGTGGCGCGGGCGCGGTGGCTGTCCAGGCCGGTAGTTGACATCAGCCCTTGGGGGCTGACGACGGTTGCGTGTACTTGTCGAAGTTGGTGATGTAGTCGTTGAAGTTGTCGGTCAGCATGCGCTTGTACTGTTCCGTGAAGAAGGCCACGGCGCCTTCCTTTTCTTCCTGCATCTTCACCACGTCATTGCTCTTGCTGGCGACGAGGAAGGCGTTGAAACGGGCGGCCGCGTACAGCAGCGAGGTGGCTACTTCATTGCCGCCGCTGTGCATGCATTGTTCATTGGCCAGGGCGATGACCTGGTCGGCGCGTTCCCAGAATTCCGGGCCCGGTGCTGGTTTGGTGGTTGGTGTGGTCATAAAAATCCCTCATGAAAGTGCGCGCCAGTCTACACAGGGGGGCGCGGGCTGTCCAGCCGCGCGGCTGCCTGTCAGGGCGCCTGCAGGATCTGTTCGACCAGCACAACCAGCGGCTGGCGGATATCGAGCACGATGCCGGCCTCGTCCACCTGTAGAGGCTGCAGGGTGGTCAGCTGGCTGTCCAGCAGGCTGGCCGGCATGAAATGGCCGGGGCGCTGCATGCGGTGCTCCAGCACGGCGCGCGGGCCGTCCAGGTGAACAAAGCGCAGGGCCGGGTCGCCTTCGCGCAGCAGGTCGCGGTAAGCGCGCTTCAGGGCCGAGCAGGACACCACCAGGCCGCTGCCCTGCGCGCGGGCCATGGCGATCCGCTGGCGCAGGGCGGCCAGCCAGCCGGCCCGGTCGGCATCGTCGAGGGGGATGCCGGCCGCCATCTTGGCCACGTTTTCCGGGGAATGCACATCGTCGCCCTCCACGTAGGGCACGTGCAAGGCTTCGGCCAGCAGCTTGCCGACGGCGCTCTTGCCGCAGCCGGACACGCCCATCACGACCCAGCGCACGACGGGCACGCCCAGGTTCATGGCGCCGAAACGATGACGGTGACGCGGCGATTTTCCGCCTGGCCCGCCTTGGTAGTGTTCGAGGCCACGGGCTTGCTCATGCCCAGGCCCTTGACGGCGATGTTGTCGCGTGGAATGCCCGCCACGCCCATCGCATCGGCCACCACGTTGGCGCGCGCCAGCGACAGCTTGTTGTTCAGTACTTCGGCGCCTTCATTGTCTGTATGGCCTTCCACGCGCATGTGCGTGATGCCCACTTTCAGCAAGGCGGCGCTGATTTTCTGGATGGCGGCCCGGCTCGGCGCCGTCAGGCTGGAGGCGCCAAAGTCGAATAGCAGCTTGTCGGTAAAGCTCAGTTCCCAGCCTTCGTCGGTCTGGTTGAAGCCCTGCTCATTCAAGGTGGCGACTTGCTCGGCGTTGAAGGTGGGCTTGGTCTTTGGCGTGCTCTGGCAGGCGGCCAGCAGGCCCAGCATGAACAGACCGAGGAAGCCGAGGCGTAATTGCTTGTAGATGAATTGCATGGCGTTGCTCCTTGGTTCAGGGGTGAGTGTGGGGTTGCGGCAGGCGCGCCACCTGGCGCGTGCCGCGCTGCGCCTGCTTGGCGCGGTACATGGCTTCGTCCGCCGCGCCGACCAGCGAGGCGGCGTCGATGGCGTGATCGGGGAAGACGGCCACGCCGATGGTCAGTGAGCTGACGATGCTGTTGCCGGTAGGCAGTTCAATGGCTTGCGCCATGGCGGCGATGATGTTGTCGGCGATGTGCATGGCATCGCTGCTGTTGCGCAGCGGCTTGAGCAGGATGGCAAATTCGTCGCCGCCCAGGCGGGCCACCAGGTCGCCTTCGCGCAATTGCTGCTTGATGCGCGCGGCGATCGTCACCAGCACGCGGTCGCCCGAGGCATGGCCGAAGGTATCGTTGATGTACTTGAAGCGGTCGCTGTCGAGGAACAGCACGGCCACCTTGCCATTGCCAATGCGCGCATCGAGGATGGCGCGTTCCAGCTCCGCTTCCATGAAGGCGCGGTTCGACAGGCCCGTCAGGCTGTCGTGGTTGGCGCGGTGCGACAGCGAGGCGTGTTCCTTTTGCAGATGGCTTTGCCACGCTTCCAGTTCGTCGAGCAGGGCGTTGAAGTCGTCATTGAGCTGGTTCAGTTCGGCGATGTTGGCTGGCGGCACGCGCAGTTCGAACGAACGGTCACGCCGCACGCGGTGGGCCGTTTCCGCCAGGTGGCGCAGGGGCGAGGTGATTTCTGTTTCCATGCGGCGCGACAGGCGCACGGCGACGGCCAGGCTAAGCACGAGGCAAGCCAGCAGGCAGGAGAGGCCGCTCAGCAGGAAGGGCAGCAGGCTGCGGCTGTGCGGCACCAGCTTGATGCTGCCGATGGCCTGGTCATTGCGCATGATGGGGAACGTCAGCGAATCGGGCAGTATCCAGCCCGTCAGTGCGCGTTCGATGTAGTAGCGGGTGCCGTGCTGACCCCGTTCCCAGCGGGCCAGCACCTTGCCGGCCGTGTCGCTCACCTGCGCCTGGTCAATATCTTCATTGACGCCGATCAAGGCCAGCGCTTCTTTGGCGGCCAATGAGTCGCCAAAGACGACGGCCCCTTCCACCGTGTAGCTCATCGAGCGGGCCACCAGGCGCAGGTTCTGGTCCGAATACACGCGCAGGGCCAGCAGCGCCACGGCCGTCAGGGTCAGACCGGCAGCCAGCACGGCGATCAGCGACACACTCAGGTGGGCGCGCCGCAGCACGCTGTCGAGTGTGGGGCGGGGCTTGCGCGTCAGCCGGGGAGGCATGCCGGCGCTCATGGCGGTGGTGCCTTGCGGCGTGCAATTTGCAAGGCGTTCGGATGCACGCGCAGGCCGCTGCGGGCGATGGCGTCGAGGTTGACGTCAAAACCGATCTGCGCCTCGGAGAGGCGCAGGCAGAACATGGTGCCCACGGTGCAGGACGTGCCGGGTTCGGCGACCGATAAAATCGGCTTGCCGATGATCTGCGCCAGCAGATGCTCGCGTTCACCATCGGGCAGGCTGCCCAGGTAAATGACGTCGCATTCGCTAGCTGCGGCTGCCGCCGCCGGGATTTTCACGCGGATGCGCTGACCCAGGCTGGAGGCGGGCGTGTCGACGATTGCCGCGCCATAACGGGGCGCGCCGAGCATGCAGACGCGCACTTCCGGGCGCGCCAAGGGCCAGCGCACATAACTGATGATGCCAAACAAGACCTGGGCCACTTCGGCCGGACGCCTGGCGTCGCTCGCCGCGCCCGTCTGCGCCCACGCCGCGCGCGGCGCCAGCGCGCCGCAGGCGAATAGCGAGGTCAGCAGCACGGCGAGCAGGGCAGGCAGCGCTGTGCGCTGCCGGTGGCGAAGGGAGGAGGGCACGGCGTCGGGTGTCTTTATTCAGGTCAGGTGGCTACTCAAATTGCTACGCATCAGCACAGACTGTACGGAAGTCCATGCTGAAAGTAAATCACGGCGCTACGCCATACAACCTTGCATTATAAACACGAATGTGAAAACTTGCATTCTTTGCCACGAGAATTGCTTATTCATACAGCCGCAGCGGGCCAGAGTGTTGCTATTCTTCCAGTGTCGCTTCCAGCAAGTCGATTTCGCGCAGCAGGCGCAGATGGATGGTGTCGTCCAGTTCGCCCGAGATGCGGCGGCGGAACAGTTCATCGCGTTCCGCATTCAGTGCTTCCAGTCGCAGCGCGCGCTCGGCGCGGGCCAGTTCCTGCAGCCGCATCGCTTCGTCGTTGCTGCTTTCGCCATACGCGAGGCGGCGCCGGTAGGCTTCGATCAGGCGGTTGGCCGCCTCGGTGACGACTTGCTGCTTGTCATTCTTGTCGATGCCTTCGCAGACCTTTTCCAGCCGCGCGATGGCCGCTTCGGCAGCAGCGGCGCGGGCATTGCGCTCTTCCGTCGAGCGGCGCGCGGGCGGCGCAAACACCAGGCCCTTGGTCAGCAGGGGCAGGGTGACGCTGGCCAGTATCAGCGACAGTAAAATCACCCCCATAGCCAGGAAGATGACGAGATCGCGGGCGGGGAAACGATTTCCGTCAGGCAAGAACAAGGGCAGGGTCAGGATGCCGGCCAGGGTCAGCGCGCCGCGCACGCCCGCAAACGACGCCACCAGCAGCAGGCGCAGGCTGGGGCGTGCCAGCAGCGCCGCATCCTTCGGTTCGCCGGCTATTTTCTTGTGGTGCTTGAACAAGGTCAGTTTCATGGAAATGAAGACCCAGATGAAGCGCATGAAGGTTAGCCCCACCGTGATGGCGATGACGAACAGGGGCAGTTTCCAGGCGCTGCCTGCACCCACTTCCATGGATGCGGCGGGCAAGCCGGCCACGGTGGTGGGCAGTTGCGCGCCCAGCATGACGAAGATCACGCCATTCAAGACCAGTTGCACGGTATCCCACACGGCCTTGCGCTGGGTGCGCGTGGCGGCCAGCGGGCGGCCGATCAGGTCGGCGTAATGCATGGACACGCCCGCCGTGGCGGCGGCCAGGATGCCCGAGCCGTGGATTTGCTCGGCGCCCAGGTAGGCGGCAAATGGAATCAGGATGCTGATGAGGATCTGCAGGCCTGGCTCTTCGCCAACCTTGCTCACCAGCCATTTATTCGCCAGGCCCACGCCCCACGAGATGGCCAGGCCGATGACGATGCCGCCGCCCGCTTCCTGCAGGAAACTCAGCGAGGCTGCGCCGATGGAAAAGCCGCCCGTCATCATGGCGCCCACGGCAAACGTGAAGCAGACCAGGCCCGAGGCGTCGTTCAGCAGGGATTCGCCTTCGAGGATGTGCATCAGGCGCGGCGGGATGGGGTTGCCGGCCGCGATTGCCGACACGGCCACGGGGTCGGTCGGCGAGAGGATGGCGCCCAGCGCGAAGGCGACGGCCAGCGGCACGCTGGGGATCAGCCAGTCGATGAAGAAACCCATGCCCAGCACGGTAAACAGCACCAGACCGATGGCCAGCATCAGGATCGAGCGCGCATCGGAAAAGAAGGCGCCCTTGGGAATGCGCCAGCCGTCGAGAAACAGCAGCGGCGGAATGAAGAGCAGGAAGAAAATGTCGGGATCGAGCGGCACTTGCACGCCAAACAGGGCCAATCCCGTGCCGCCGGCAATCTGGATCAGGGGTAGCGGCAGCTTGACCCAGCGCGAGCGGGCGATAAAGCCGCACAGGACGACGCTCAGGACGAGGATGAGGATGATGGCAACGGTATGCATGAAGGGAGCGGCGGCGTGCTGAAACGCTGATTATAAGGCGCAGCCCGCGCATGGCGTTGCCTGCGTGTCATTGCGTACATACAACAAGTCACAATCGCGGTAAGATTGTCCCTATCGTTGTTACCATCTGCGCTGTCGCCGTCGTCCCTGCGCGGCACGCGTGCCTAGCCTTTTACCGGATTCCTGTTTTGCTCAAGAAAATCTTCACCGGCCTGCTGTTATTGCTGGCGCTGCTCATCGTGGCTGCCCTGGCTGCCTACTTGTATTACTGGCGCCCCGCGCTGGCGCCCATCGATCCGCCTGCCGCTACGGCATTTTCCCCGCAAATGGTGGAGAAGGGCCGCATCCTGGCCGGCATGGGCAATTGCGCCGCCTGCCATACGGCCAGGGGCGGTGCCGATTACGCGGGCGGCCACGGCCTGGCCACGCCGTTCGGCATGATTTACGCGACGAATATCACGCCCGACAGGCAGACGGGCATCGGCCGCTGGTCGCTGGCCGCCTTCCAGCGGGCCATGCGCGAAGGCGTGGGCCGCGATGGCGCCCACCTGTTTCCCGTCTTTCCGTACACGCACTTCAACCTCGTCTCGGACGCCGACCTGACGGCCTTGTACGCGTATTTCATGACGCGCCCGCCCGTGTATGCGGTCGCGCCCGCCAACAGCGTGCCTTTCCCCTTGAACCTGCGCCCCTTGCAGGCGGGCTGGAAGCTGCTGTTTTTCAAGCCAGCGACTTTTCAGCTGGATCCAGCGCAAGGGCTGGACTGGAACCGGGGCCGCTACCTGGCCGAGGGACTGGCCCATTGCGCCGCCTGCCACACGCCGCGCAATGCGCTGGGCGCCGAGCTTGCCGGTGCGTCCTATCTGGGCGCGGCCATCGATCACTGGTATGCGCCGGCCTTAACCAGCGCCAACACGGCACCGCTGCCGTGGACGCAGGATGAACTGTATGCCTTCCTGCGCACGGGGGCGACGGCCTTGCACGGCGTAGCGGCCGGGCCCATGTCGGCCGTCGTGCACGAAGGCATGGGCGCATCGCCCGATAGCGATATCCGCGCGCTGTCCATCTATTTTGCCGGCGTGGCCGGAGTCGGGCAACGCCAGGTCGATACCGATACCGTGGTGAAAGCCGGCATCGCCCGCTCGCAGCGCGTCAGCCTTGTCGACAACGACCGTGGCGCCAGCCTGTACGTGGCCGCCTGCGCCTCGTGCCACTCGAACAGCGATGGCAGGCCCGTGGCATTGCGTCCGGAACTGAGCCTGAACAGCGCCGTCAGCGCGCCCGATCCCGCCAACCTGATCCAGGTGATATTGCACGGTTTGTCCAGAGATGAGGGCATGCCCGGCGTGCTGATGCCCGGCTTTGCCGGCTCGCTGACGGACAACGACGTGGCCCAGCTGGCCGCCTACTTGCGCCGCAGTCGCAGCACGCAGCCCGCCTGGACGAACCTGGAAGCGGCCGTGGCGCGCACGCGCGCCGGCAAGTAATTCTTAAAAGTTTCTTATTTATAACACTTATGTACAACATTACCGTGAATGGCCAACCCTTCGGCACCGAGGTCGACGCCGAGACACCCCTGCTGTGGGTGCTGCGCGACGAAGCCCATCTGAAAGGCACGAAGTTTGGCTGCGGCATCGGCATGTGCGGCGCCTGCACCGTGCATGTGGATGGCCGCGCCATGCGCTCGTGCATCACGCCCATCGCCGCCGTCACCGGTTGCGCCATCACCACCATCGAAGGCCTCTCGCCGGACGGCACGCACCCGCTGCAGCTGGCCTGGATCGCCACCCAGGCGCCCCAGTGCGGTTATTGCCAGTCGGGCCAGATCATGCAGGCGGCCACCTTGCTGCGCGACTATCCACAGCCGACGGATGCGAATATCGATGCCGTCATGAGCGGCAACCTGTGCCGCTGCATGGCGTATGTGCGCATCCGTAAGGCGATCAAGCTGGCGGCCGGCATGCAGGAGGCGCCCGGTGTTTAAGTTGCCGAAAGAAAATGCCAGTGTCCGTCCCGCTTCGCTGGGGCGGCGCAGTTTCCTGATCGCCTCCGCCGGCACGGGTTTTACTTTGGCCTTCTTGCGCGCCGACAGCTCATTGGCCGCTGGCAAGGTGGCGCCCGTGCCGCGAGTCAAAGCCAGCGCACCCGTGTTCGATCCCAGCATCTGGTTTCAGATTGAGCGCGACGGCATCGTCACCGTCAACATTGCCAAGGCGGAAATGGGTCAGCATATCGGCACGGCCCTGGCGCGCATCGTGGCCGAGGAGCTGGAGGCGGACTGGAGCAAGGTGCGCCTGCATTACGTGGACACGGACCCGAAATGGGGCTTGATGGTGACGGGCGGCAGCTGGTCCGTCTGGCAGAATTTCGATCTGCTCAGCCGTGCCGGCGCGGCCGGACGCATCGCGCTGGTCGAAGAGGGCGCGCGCCTGCTGCGCGTGCCCGTGTCCGCCTGCCATGCCCGGCTGGGCGTCGTGCATGGCCGTGGGCGCTCGATCAGCTATGGCGACATCGTGCGCCGTGGCAAGCTGGCGCGCCAGTACACGCCGGAGCAATTGAAAGCCATCGTGCTGAAGACGCCGCAGCAGCGCAGCCTGATCGGCCAGAACGTGCAGGCGCTCGATATTCCGGCGAAAACGAATGGCACGGCCGTGTACGGCATCGATGCGCATATCGACGGCATGCTGTATGCGCGCCCGAAGATCCCGCCCACGCGCTACGGCGCAAAAGTGGTGTCCATCGATGACTCGGCGGCCCAAAAGGTACAGGGCTACTTGCGTTCGTTCGCCTTGCAAGATCCCAGCGGCACGGTGCCCGGCTGGGTGATGGTGGTGGCCGACACGTATGCGGCCGCCATGCGTGCGGCCGACCTGGTGCAGGTGAAATGGCGGGCCGGTGAGGCCGCCCACGTGTCGGAGCAGGATATCGTCAACTATGCAGGCAAGCAGCTGGCCGATGCCAGCCTGGGCGCCCGCGTGGTCGATGATGATGGCGTGGAGCAAGCGTTCAAGGATGCCAGCCTGCAACTGGAGCGCCACTACACGACCAGCACCGTGCTGCATTTCCAGCTGGAACCGGTGAATGCGCTGGCGCAGGAAATCGACGGCGTCTGGCACATTCATGCGGGTAACCAGTGGCAATCGTTGATCCTGCCCGTGCTGGCGCAGGCGTTGAAGGTGCCGGAGAGCAATGTCATGCTGCATACCTATCTGCTCGGTGGCGGCTTCGGGCGGCGCCTGAATGGCGATTATTGCGTGCCGGCCGCGCTGGCGGCGCAAGCCGTCGGGCGCCCCGTCAAGATGATTTGCACGCGGGCCGACGATGCGCGTTTCGATTCGCCCCGTTCGCCATCCGTGCAGCATGTGCGCATGGCGTTCGACGACGCGGGCAAGGTCTCGGCGATGGTGCACGAAGCGAGCGCGGGCTGGCCCACGCAAGCGATGATACCCGCCTTCCTGGCCAAGGATAAGCAGGGCCATCCGTATGACCCGTTTGCTATCGCCGGCGCCGACCACTGGTACACGGTGGGCGCGCAGCGCGTGCGGGCCGTGTCGAACGACCTGGCCAACAGCAGTTTCCGCCCCGGCTGGCTGCGCTCCGTCGGGCCGGGATGGACGAATTGGGCTGTGGAAAGTTTCATGGACGAGGCGGCGCAGGCGGCCAAGGTCGATCCGCTGGCGTTCCGTTTGTCGCTGCTGCAGGCGACGGGGCGCAACGCGGGCAGCGCGCCGAACGCCATCGGTGGCGCCGCGCGCCTGGCCCACGTGCTGCAGCGGGTGGCGGACAAGGCGGGCTGGGGCACGGCCATGCCGCCCGACACGGGTCTGGGCATCGCCGCCACGTTCGGCCAGGAGCGCGACATGCCGACCTGGACGGCCTGTATTGCCCGGGTGAAAGTGGACCGCAACACTTGCATGGTGAAAGTCGAAAAGCTGTTCATGGTCATCGACGCGGGCAGCATCGTCGATCCCGATGGCGCGCTGGCGCAGGCGGAAGGGGGCGCCCTGTGGGGCGTGAGCATGGCCTTGCATGAAGGCACGGCTTTCCTCAACGGCGAAGTGAAGGATACCAACCTGAATACCTACACGCCCCTGCGCATGGCCGACGTGCCCGAGCTCGATATCGAATTCGTGGCCAGCACGGCAACTTCGACGGGCATGGGCGAGCCGCCCACCACGGCCGTGGCGCCCGCCATCGGCAACGCCATCTTCGCCGCCGTGGCGTCGCGCGTGCGGCACTTGCCGATCCGCCCGGAAGCCGTGCTGAAAGGGCTGGACCGGCACGGTGCCGTCTGATGCCGGCGTGTGGCAAATTTGCCGAGCGCCGCGCGTGAACGGACGCAGGCTGGTACACTGAGGATTGCAGCTCAGGGCGCGCAGGCTGCGCCCGATCCGGCAAAATCAGCGCAGCAGCAGTGTGATTTCAGCTTGATGTCAGCTCGATTACAGTTCGATAGCGGAGGCAGCCATGCAAGAACAATTTGTCAGCATCACGGCCGATGAACTTCAAATGGACGGCGTGCTTGAAATGCCCGAGCGGCCGGTGGGCATCGTCCTGTTTGCCCATGGCGCGGGCGCCGACAGCGACTACCTGGGCGCCTCCAGCCACGCCACTTCCCAGGATTTTCTGCGGGCGGGCATCGCCACCCTGCGCTTCGACCAGGGCGGTGTCAAGCCTGGCGGCGGCAGCAATGGCCACGCTTATTTCGTGCGCAGCGATATCGTGCTGCTGGCGCGCCAGCTGGAAAAAGCCCTGGGCTGGCTGCAAGTCGATCCGTCTACGCGGCGCTTGCCCTGCGGCCTGTATGGCTATGGCACCAGCGCGGCCGTGGTGATGCAGCTGGCAGCCTGGCGCAGCGCAGAAATCGCCGCGCTGGCCGTCTGCGATGGCCAGGTGGAAATGGCGGGCAAGGCGGCGCTGGAAAACGTGCGCGTGCCTTCTCTGCTGATCGTGGGCGGGCGCGATCCCGATGTGGCAGGCCTGAACCGCATGGCCTTCGCCACCTTGCGCTGCGACAAACAACTGGAACAGATCGCCGCCCCTGGCGGCCCCGACACGCGCCACCAGGCGGCCCTGCTGGCTACCGACTGGTACACGCGCCATTTCAACGGGCATACCAGTACGGCGCAATAGGCGCCAGTCAGTCGATGGCGCGCAAGTTCTTCGCATGGAAGCGCAGATGCTCTTCCATGAAGCTGGCGATGAAGTAATAGCCGTGGTCATAGCCGGCATGGCGGCGCAGCTGCAGGGGCTGGCCGGCGTCGCGGCACGCCGCTTCGAACACCTCGGGGTACAGTTGCTCGGGCAGGAACTTGTCGGCCAGGCCCTGGTCGATCAAGATGCCGTTAGGAAACAGTGCCGGCTGGCCTTGCAGGCCGCGCATCAGCGCGCTGGCGTCGTATTGCTGCCAGCTGGCCTCGTCACTGCCCAGGTAGCCCGTGAACGCTTTTTGGCCCCACGGGCACTGGCTCGGTGCGGCGATGGGCGCGAAGGCAGACACGGAGCGGAACAGGTCAGGGTTGCGCAAGGCCAGCACCAGCGCGCCATGGCCGCCCATCGAGTGGCCGAAGATGCCCGTGCGTTGCGCATCGATCGCCAGTTCCTGTTCCAGCAGGGCGCGCAGTTCCAGGATATAGCTGTACATGCGGTAGTGGCTGCGCCACGGCGCTTCGGTGGCATCGACGTAAAAGCCGGCGCCCGCGCCGAAATTCCAGGAATCGCTTTCGCCCGCGATGTTGGCGCCACGCGGGCTGGTGTCGGGCGCGATCAGGATCAGGCCTTCCTCTGCCGCCACGCGCTGCGCGCCACCCTTGATCATGAACGTTTCTTCCGTGCATGTCAGGCCAGCCAGGTAAAACAGGGCCGGGCGCTTGATGCTGACGGTGGCGCCTGGCGCCGTGTCGGGAATGAAGGCCGAAAAACGCATGGGCAAGCCGATGGCGTGCGCGTCGTGGCGATAAAAGCGTTGTACACCGCCAAAACAGGCGTGTTCACTCAACAGTTCCAGCATGAATTCTCCTCGTCAATGCCATAGTATAGCGAGAGCGGCGCACCGCTGAGCCGGGATCAGCCCAGCATGGCCGCTAATGCTGGCAAGATGTCCTGTGCCGGCGCATCGGTCTTGAATGCCAGCAAATGGTCGGCGCGCGTCTTGCCCATGTTGATGGCGGCCACGGGCTTGCCCGTCTCGGCCGCCATGCGGCACAGGCGGAAGCTGGAATACACCATCACGGATGAGCCAACCACCAGCAGGGCACTGGCGGCCTGCATCTTGCTTTCTGCCTCGGCCGCGCAGGCGGCGGGTACGCCATCGCCGAAAAACACCACGTCGGGCTGCAGGGTACCGCCGCAGCGGGGACAGACGGGCAGGTGGAAGGTGGCCAGCTGGGACGGTTCCAGCAAGGCGTCGCCATCGGGTGCCGGCGTGGCCTTGGCGCCCAGCATCTGCGGATTGTCGCGTTCCAGCATGTCCTGGATCAGGCGGCGCGTGTGGCGGGCGCGGCAATCGAGGCATACCACGCCATGTATGCTGCCGTGCAACTCCGTGACGGCCGCGCTGCCTGCCTGCTGATGCAGGCCATCGACGTTTTGCGTGACCAGGCCGCCAATGTGCTGGCGCTGGGCCAACTGCGCGATGGCCAGGTGGCCGGGATTGGGCGTGGCGCGCGCGAGGGTGGGCCAGCCCACCATGCTGCGCGCCCAGTAGCGGCGGCGCACGGCTTCCTGGCGGCGAAAGTCGGGGCCTTGCACGGGGGCATTGCCGCGCCGCACGCCTTCCGTGTCCCGGTAAGCGGGAATGCCCGACGCCGTGCTGATGCCGGCGCCCGTCAGCAGCAGCACGTCGGGATGGCGCTGCAGGAACTGCGCCAGTGGCTCCAGGGCGGGATCGTCGCTGGCGGCTTGCAGGCTGGCGGAGGGAAAGTTTTGCATGATGCGCCATGCTAACCGAAAAGCACGGCGCCGTTGCAAGGGGGAGAGGTTTACTCCAGCTTCATGCCGAAACGCTGCAGCCGCGGCTGCCAATGCTCGTCGATATTGGCCGAGACGAGGATGCGCTCGGCCTTGCCGATCAGCAATGCGCGTGGCACGAAGCCGAAATAGCGCGAATCGGCGCTGTTGTCGCGGTTATCTCCCAGCATCATGAAGTGGTCGGCCGGCACCGTCACGGGGGCAAAGCTGCGCGCCGCGCCCGCGATTTGCGGCAAGACCTGGATGCGGTGCTGCTCGGTCGCGTTGCGCTCGCTGACGCGCTGCGCCGTCAGCTGGCCCAGGTGGGCGATGGTTTCGGGCGCCGTGTCGAGCGCCGTGTACCGGGCGGGCTGGCCATTGATGACCAGCTGTTCATTGCGCATTTCCACTGTGTCGCCGGGCAGGGCGATGATGCGCTTGATCAGGCGCGTGCCATCTTTCGGCGAGGAAAAGGTGACGATATCGCCCCGCTGCGGGTCGCCCAGGCGCTGCAGCACGATATCGGTGAGCGGTACTTTCAGGTTGAAGGCGAGGCGGTTGACGAAGACCACGTCGCCTTCAAGCAGGTTGGGACGCATGGATGCCGACGGTATCGGATTCCAGTCCGCCACGGCCGTGCGGAATACGCCGAACAGCAGCAGAAACATCAAAAAACCTTTGTTGGCGCGCATCCATGTTTTCATATTGGCTCTTTCGCTGGGCCGTGCCCATGAGTGTGAGGAAGGCGCCATGGCTGGTGGCGCCCTATCCACGATGCACGGCGAGGCTGAAGCCAGTCTTAAATCAGGCGCATGCGCGGCCGATGGCGCGGCCTTTGTTGCGTGCAAGCGTCAGCAACGCGGCTATTTGAAGGCCTTGATGACGGCATCGAGCTTGACCTTGAGCGACTTGTCGTGCGCCTGGATGGCCGGCACTTCGCGTTGCACGCCGAGCAATTGGTACACGGCCGTCTGCGCCGCGCGCACCGAGTATTCCACGGTGAAGACGACATCGTCGGCGAGCTCCACGAACTGGCTGACGAAGGCCAGGTTGACGGAGTTGGCCGGTACGGGCAGGGGACGGTCGCTCTTCGCGCGGGGCATGAACATGCTGGTGATGTAGGGCATGCGGCAGGGAATGCAATTGGCCGTGGCCATGATGTCGAGGTCGAAGTTCAGGTGGCCGCACAGCTCGCGCAGGATGTCCGCGCCGCTGCATTCGGACATGGGCTTGGCGACGAAGTTGCCGATGCGGTCGGGGTGCAGCGCATAGCCCCAGAATACTTGCACGCCCTCGGGCTGGCCGGCGAAATGGGGCTGGTGTGCCAGCACGACAGACATGAACCAGTTGCTATCCTTGAAGGTGACGAGGCCGCCCGTGCCCGCGCTGTTGCCCGTGAATTGCTCCATTCTGTCAAAGAAGGCGCTATCTTTCAGGGTGACCGTGTACGAGGCCCAGTACGATTCGGCGATGCTGCTGTTGAAGGCGGCTGGACGGCCCAGTTCCGGGCGGCCCTCGGCCAGCTTTTCCCACAGGCGCCAGCCCTGGCTGTCGTTTTTCGTGCGCTTGGCCGGCGCGCTGTGCAGGCTGCCATAGCTGGATGCATCCGTCATCGAGGCATTCTGGAAAAACACCAGGTCGTCGGCCGCGACGGGGATCACGTCGGCCAGGCCGTGTCGCTGGCAGGCAATGGAGGTGGCAGTCAGGCGGCCGCTGGATTCTTGCACCTCGATATCGGTCACTGTGCAATCCATGATGATGTTCACGCCTTGCTCCTGCAGCCACGCGACCAGCGGGCGCACCAGGGAGTCGTACTGGTTGTAGACGGTGCGCTTGACACCGGCCAGGGTTTAGATGCGCGAAAACTCCATCATGAAACGGTGCAGATAGCGCTTGAATTCGACGGCGCTATGCCAGGGCTGGAAGGCAAACGTGGTGGCCCACATGCACCAGAACTTGGTGTCGAAGAATGCGGGCGAGAGCCAGTCCGTGATGGCGCTGCTGCCCAGCGTGTCTTCGTCCGCTTCCGTCAGCTTCAGCAGTTCCAGCCTGTCCTGCATGGAAAAGCCCATGCTGCTGACATCGACCTTGAAGCGGTTGCGGTCGACCAGGCGCGCGCGCGAGTGGGGAATGTGCTGTGCGTTGAAGGCGATGGTTTCATCGTAGACGCTCTGGCCCGCATGTTCGAGCGAGGGGATGCTCTTGAACAAGTCCCAGGTGCACTCGTAATTATCGGTGGTCAGCATGCGCCCGCCGCGCAAGGTGTATCCATCCTCGGCATTGCCGCCGCCATCGAGGCTGCCCCCGGTCACGGGTGATGCTTCGAAGATGGTGATGTTGCTGCCTTGCATGCCGCCGTCGCGTATCATGAAAGCGGCCGCGGCCAGCGAGCCGATGCCGCCGCCGACCAGATAGGCTTTTTTGTCTGTATTACGCATGGTTTTCCCCTGGGTGTATGCACATCCGCGTGCGCGAAATGCTGACAAGCGGTACGGCTGATGCCGTGTCATATTTGCCTATTTTATAACATCAGGGGCGAACTGCCTGCACAATAGAGCAATTGCTCGGTTTCCGTCAGACGCCAGCGTGTTCCTTGCGCCGTTCAAAGTACAGCAAATCCGACCAGGCATCCTGGAAGCGCATGGCTTTTTCCGAGCGCCCATACTGGTGAAAGCCATTGCGTTGCATGACGCTGATCGAACCCAGGTTTTGCGGTCGCGCCGTCGCTTCCAGGCGCCACAGTTCCAGTGCGCCGAACGCTTCTTCCAGCAGCAGGGCGACCACGCGCGTGGCGTAGCCGCGTCCGCCGAACCGTTGACCGATGCGATAACCGAGCGTCGCCTTGTTGAAGTAGGGGCGCGTGACGGCGGTCAGGTTGACCCTGCCGATGATTTGTCCGTCCAGCTTGGCCAGGTACTGGTAAGCGAGGTCTTGCTGGCGCTCGCGCTGCGCCTGCCCGATGGCGGCGGCGATGGCTTCCTGGTGGTAATAGGAGGGTGCGCGCGCCGTGACCCAGGATTCAAAATACGCGCGGTTTTCCAGTTCGAAGGCAAGCAAGGCGGGAAGGTCGGCGCTGGAGGGTGGGTGCAATTGAAGGCGGTCGAGGTCTGGCATGGGATCGTGTCGGAAAGCGATGCGCCATTATAATCAGCTGGCGCATTTCGCCGCACATGCCTGAATTTATGACGGAGCAGCATGCTGCCCCATATTTGCATTGGCACCAACGACTTTCCCCGCGCCTACGCTTTCGACACGGCCCTGATGGGAGAACTCGATCTGTTCGAGAAATTTCATGATCCGGCCCAACCCTGGGCGGGCTGAATGGCGAAGGATGCGCTGCGCGCCCTGTTCGTGCTGACGCTGGGCGCCTTGTGCGAAGGGCCGCCCGGCTTGGGCCCCCATTATCACGCCCGTAACTATGGCGCCTACTTCCGCTACCTCGATGGCAACAAGCTGTGCGTCTGCTGCCACGCCGAGGAATGATTCAGCGGGGCCCCCAGATGTCGTCTTCCGTCCAGCCCAGTTCCAGCAAATCCTGTGCCCGTTCGCCCGCTTCGCCGGCGCAATAGAACTCGTCCAGCTGGGGCGCTTCGATGCGTGTGCCGGCCAGCATGGCGTGCACTTGTCCCCGGTGGTGGATCTGGTGCTGGAACAAATGCGCCAGCATGCGCTGGCGCGTGTCGACTTGCGGCGTGTCGCGCAGGATCGTCACGGGCCGCGCCAGGTCCGCATCGCACAGGCTGCGGCAATGGGCGATCAGGCGCAGGTCCGATGCGCGCTGCGCCGCGTGCAGGGCCGCGCAATCGGTGTACGGTTCGTCCTGTTCAAAAAAGACATAGCAATCTGGATGCGGCGCTTCGCCGCGCAGGTCGCGTTCTAGCGCGTCGAGATAAAACCAGTCGCATGTGAGGATGTGATTCAGGGTGAAACCGATGGTGGGGAAAAAGCTGATGCGCGTGGCCTGGAACTCGGCCTGGGTCAGTTGCCCGCAAGCCTTCAGCAAGCGGTGGTTGGCCCAGGCGTTGTTGTACGCCTGGCCGGTGACGTAACGAGCCAGCAGACTGTTCATGATGTACCTTGCAAGGCAGGGGGACCTGCGAGAGCGCCACTGTAGCATGTTGCGGCAGGTGGACAAAGCGATCACGCCAGCTGCACCAGCGCTGCTGTCATCAAGTAAAATCGCGCAGCGGATGTCGCGATAGTCATGCATATAAGGCTTGGATAGCAAAATGGGTTGGATAGGAAAATTACTGAACGGCGGCGACGAAAAAAACAAAGCTGCGCCCGTCACGGCAGCGGCGGCGCCCGAGATGACACGGCAGCCAGCCACCATCACCGAAATCGATGCCATCTATTACCGCTGGCTGGCGGCCGCCGGTTCGGCGCAGGCTTCCGCGCAGGCCGAACAGCAGATTCTGGACGAATTGGCGCGCCTGGCCCGTGAACCGGTCGCTGGCGCCGCGCTGGTGCCGCGCATTCCGGCCATCATTCCGCAATTGATGCGTACCTTGCAAAATGAAAACATGAGCGCGGCCGAGCTGTCGCGCCAACTGGCCCAGGACGTCTTGCTGGTCGCCGAGGTCTACCGCGAAGCGAACCGGCCCCGCTACCATTCGCGCTACAACGCCAGCCCGTCGATCAACAATATGGAAGGCGCGATCATGCTGCTCGGGCAAAACGGTATGCGCATGCTGCTCGCCCGCGTCGCCTTCCGTCCCATCGTCAGCATGCAAAGCGGCGGGCTGACCATACGCACGGCGCCCCTGATCTGGCGCCAGTCCGAGAAATGTGCACTGGCGGCCAACCTGCTCGCGCCGGCCATGCAGGCCAACCCCTTCGACGCCTATCTGGCGGGACTGATGGCCAATGTCGGCCTGGTGGTGGCTTTCCGCCTGATCGACCAGATGCATGCACCCGATGCCTTCCCGCAATCGGACGCCTTCATTGCCCAGGTGTTTGCGCAAGCGCGTATCTTGTCGGTACGAATCGCCGAATTATGGGAGTTTCCCGCGTCCGTGACCAATGCGATCGAGCATGCCGGCGTTGATGCCGATGCCGATGCCGATCCGCAGGCGCAAGCGCTGGCGCTGGGCGACCGCTTGAGCAAGTTGCGCATGCTGGTCGATACTGGCCGCTTTCCTGTCGACGATCCCTTCGTGATGGCCGGACTCGGCAAGAGTGAGCTGCGGGTGTTTGACAAGCTGGCCGACGACGAGGACGAGGACGACGAGGAGTGATGCCAGCTGCATGCAGCCGATATCACTCAGCGCGCAAAATAGAGTTCGTGCAGATGCTCTAGATCGACCTCGGAAGCGGCCTGCGACAGCGCCACTTTACCGCTCTGCATCAGGTAGACATGATCGGCCACGCCCACGGCGCGCGCCGTGTTTTGCTCGACCAGGATGATGGTGCGCCGGCCGTCGTTCAGGCGCGCGAGGATCTCGAACAGCTCGTTGACCACCAGTGGCGCCAGGCCCAGCGAAGGCTCGTCGATGATCAGCAGCGACGGGTCGGACATCAAGCCCCGCGCCATGGCCAGCATCTGCGCCTCGCCACCCGATAATGACCCGGCCAGCTGCTTGCGGCGCTCGTGCAGGCGCGGGAACATGGCGTAGGCTTCGGCCAGGCGCGCCGGCATGTGGCTGCGATGTTCTTTCGGGAAGGCGCCCATGATCAGGTTTTCTTCCACGCTCATGTCGCGAAACGTCATGCGGCCTTCGGGGATCATGGTGACCCTGGCGTCGCTCATCTTCCAGGTCGGCGTGCCATTGATGCCCACGCCATCGAGCGCGATGCTGCCCGCACCCACGGGCAGCAAGCCCATTATGGCGCGCAGCAGGGTGGTCTTGCCAGCTCCGTTCGGGCCGATGATGGTGGTCAGCTTGCCTTTCTGGATGGACAGCGACACATCCCACAGCACATTGATGGCGCCATAGCCCGCGCGCAGTTTACTTATCTCAAGCATGGGCTACTCCAGTGTAGCTTTCGATGACGGCCGGATCGCGGAAAACGGCGTCCGGCGTGCCGTCGGCGATCAGCTGGCCAAAATTGAGCACGGCCACGCGCTGGCACAGATTGCTGATGGTTTCGATATCGTGCTCGATCATGACGATGCCCACGCCAAAGGCGGCATGCAAATCCTTCAGCATGCCCATGAAGCGGCGCTTGCCGTTCGTTTCCAGACCGGCCAGCACTTCATCGAGCAGCAGCAGCTTCGGATTGGTGGCCAGCGCCTTGGCCACTTCCAGCGCTTTGAGTTCCGTCAGCGCCAGTTCGCTGGCTGCATCGCGCCCGGCCTTGTCAAGAAGGCTCGTAAAATCGAGGATTTCATCGATCTTGCGCATGTCCACCTTGCCGGTGCCGAAGCGCTGCGCCACGATGAGGTTTTCGCGCACCGTTAATTCATGCATGGGTTGCGGAATCTGGAAGGTACGCCCCAATCCCAGGCGGGCGCGCTGGTACATGGGCGTGGCCATGATGTCGCGCCCCTCGAAGCGGATGCCGCCACTGGTGGGGCGCACCAGGCCGGAAATCGCATTGAACAGCGTGGTCTTGCCGGCGCCGTTTGCGCCCACCAGGCCGATCACGTCGTGGCTGTCCACGTTCAGGGTGACGGAATCGACGGCCGTCAGGCCGCCGAAGCGCACCGAGACATTCTCGAGTTCAAGCATGTGCGTTCTCCTTCGCTTTTTCCTTGACCAGCGCTTTTTTCAGCCATTTTTGCAGCAGCGGCAGCAAGCCGTTGGGACTGAAGACAATCATCGCCACCAGCAGCACGCCCAGCACCAGCTGGTGGCCTGTGGGGATCAGCGACTTGAAGATCAGCTGGTCGACCAGGTAGACCACCACGGCGCCCAGCACGGGACCGAGTATCGTGCGGTAGCCACCGAAGATGGCCGCCACGATGGGCAAGGTGACCCACAGGCTGTTGAAAGCGTAATCCGGCTCCAGGAAGTTGATGTAGTGGGCGTTGAAGGCGCCGAACAGGCCTGCCATGAAGGCCGACACCAGCAGCATCGCGCCTTTCAGCAAGGTGCTGTTGACGCCGACCACGCGCGTGGCGTCTTCGCTGTCGTGCATGGCGCGCAGGGCGATGCCGTAGTGGCTGGCGCGGATGCGGCTGTAGGCGAAGGCGCACGCCACCACCAGGGTCAGCACCACCAGGTAGGCGCCCGTCTTGCTGGCCAAATCAAAGCCGAAGACGTTGGGCAAGGTGGGGATATTGTTCACGCCGCCGGCGCCGCCCGTGAGCGCACTCCATTCCGTGGCCAGGATGCGGAAGATGTGGGCGTAGGCGAGGATGGCCAGCGCAAAATACGGCCCGCGCAGCCGCAGCACGGGCAGCATGATGATGGCGGCGATGGCCGCCCCCGCGCCACCGAGCAGCATGGCGGCAAACACGGGCAAGCCCAGTTTCACTGTGGCCAGCGCGGAGACATACGCGCCCACGCCAAAGAACGCGGCATGGCCGAAGCTGACCATGCCGCCCAAATTACCGAGCAGGGCCCAGGACATGGCCACGCCGCCGATGATCAGGGCCGCCACCACCATGCTCATCACATACTGGTTACCGCCGAGGGCCATCGGCACGGCGATATACGCGGCCAGCAGCAAACCGGCCGTTGAAATCAGTGTTGAGCGCTTCATCCGCGCCTCCGTTGTGCGCCGAACAGGCCGTTCGGCATGATGAACAGCACCAGCAGGAACAGCACCATGCCGGACAATTCCTGCAGCGCGGAGCTGGCCAGGGTGACGGTCAGCGCTTCGGCCACGCCCAGCAGCACGGCGGCGAGCAGCACGCCGGGGATCGAGCCGATGCCGGCGAGGACCGTGATGATGAAGGCTTTCACCGTCAACGCACCACCGTAGGCAGGCTGGATCACGCCATAGCTGAACAGGGCGACACCGGCGAAGGCGGCCAGGATGCCGGCGACTAAAAAGGAGACCAGTTCCGTGCGGCCCGGGTCGATGCCCATCAGCTTGGCCGCATCGCGGTTGCTGGAGACGGCGCGCACGGCGCGGCCATACCAGCTGGTGGCCAGCCAGCGCCACAGGACCGCCATCAGCACCAGGCTGACGCCGAAGAAAATCACTTCGCTGCGCATGCTGAAGAAGGGGCCTATTTCAAAACCTTCCTGCAGCCAGCTCGACGAGGTCGAGCGGATGTCCGCCTTCCACACCAGCAGGATGACATTGGTGAGAATGACGCCGATGCCGTAGGTGAGGATCAGCGAATTGATTTCGCGGTCCTTCTTGATGCGGCTGACGATCAGGTACACGCCCACAGATGTGAGGCTGACGATCACCAGTGCGATGGGAATGGCGAACATGGGACCGAGTCCCAGGCCTGACTCCACACTGTAGGCGATATAGGCGGCCAGCAGCACCAGTTCGCCGTGCGCCAGGTTGATCACTTTCATGGTGCCGAAGACCAGCGCCAGTCCCAGTGCAATCAGGGCGTAGGAGCCGCCCTGCAGCAAGCCGGAATACAGGGCTTGCAAGATTAATTCTGTCATGTCGTCATCCCGTCAGACAGCCCTGGCGTGGGCCAGAACTGCCGTTCATCGGTGCGCGCCCTGGCGGGCGCGCGCGTGTGCGCAGGGGAGGTTGCTGTTACCAGGGCAGGGCTGGATAGGCCAGCTTGCCCGTCGCGTGTTCCTTCGGCCAGACGATCACCACTTTCTTGTCCTGGTGCTGCGCCATGCGGTGTACGAAGTTCTGGTTGTCGCCATTGGCGGCGAACTGCACCCGGCCGATCAGGGTTTCCCGGTCCGTCTTGCGCATTTCCTCGGCCACGCCGCCTTTCTTGAGCGTGCCCTTGTCGGCCGCGCGCGCAATCGCTTCGAACAGCAGCATCGATTGCACGTAGCCGAACTGGCCCAGGTAGTCCGGCTCTTTCTTGTACAGCTGCTTGTAGGCGTCGCTGAAGGCCTTGCCGTCGGCTGTCTTGAATTCGGTGGGGAAGGGCAGCAGGGCCGTGCCGAAGACATTCGGCATCAGGTCGGGGAAGTCGGCCGCCATTTTCGGCGTGGCCAGCGACCACACGCCCACCATGGCCTTGATTTTTGGTTTGAGCACGCGGGCGGCGCGGATGATGCCCACGTAATCATTTTCGTAGCCGACCATGGCCACGACTTCGGATTTGTCCTGCAGCTTGATCTTGTTAATGATGGGCTTGAAGTCGGTAATGGCCGGGTCGAACGAATGCGTCGTCACCTTGACGCCCCTGGCGCTCAGGGCCTTTTCCACGTCTTTCGCCAGGCCCGTGGTAGCGTCCTTGGTCGAGTACACGATGGAGACGGACTTGGCGCCCACATCCTGCAGCAGTCCCAGCATGGCTTTTTCGTAGCCGGCCGTGTTATTGATGCGGAAAAAATTCTTGCGTCCGCTGGCCACCAGGCTGTCGTCCACGCCGCCCGAAGTGATGTAGACCAGGCCCAGTTTGTTCGCCGTGTCCGAGGCAGGCGAGATATTGTTCGAGCCATAGCCGCCCGTGATGGCCACCACACCCTGGCTGGCCAGTTTTTCCACGGCGGCGATGGCTTTGGCCGGCGCCGATTCGTCGTCGACGGTGACGATCTTGATGGTGTGCTTGCCGTTGGTCTTGTTGAATACCTCGGCTGCCACCATGATTCCTTCCTGCATGCCGGCGCCGACCCTGGCCAGGTTGCCCGTCAGGGGAATTTCCGCGCCGACCAGGAATTCGTCGGCGCTGGCCTGCGCCATCCAGGCGCTGGCAACCAGCGCTGCCATGGCGATGCGTGTGTATGTGCGTTTCATCGTGTCTCCTCCGGTGATGTGGCGTGGTTTTATTGTGGTGTCTGATACATTATGGTTAACTTATCGGGCATTCTGCGCCATTTGCCGCAGCTGCCCCTTTAAAATCTTGCCCGTGGCGGCCGCCGGCAGCGCTTCCATGACGATGATGGCGGACGGGCATTTGTATGGCGACAGCGTTTGCGCCAGCCAGGCCTGTAATTGTGCCACGCTGACAGGCTGGCGCGGGTCCAGTTCCACATAGGCGATGACGTCCTCGTTGCCATCGTCCAGCGTGCGTCCCACCACGGCCGACTGCACCACGGAAGCATGGGCGTTCAGCGCCGTTTCCACTTCCAGCGGATACACGTTGAAGCCGGAGCGGATGATCAGCTCCTTGGTGCGGCCCACGATGAACAGCGCGCCGTCCGGTTCCCGGCGCGCCATGTCGCCCGTGTTGAGCCAGCCACCGTCGCGCATGGTGGCTGCCGTCATGTCCGGCTCGCGGTAGTAGCCGGCCATGACGTTTGGCCCGCGTATCCACAGTTCGCCCGCCTCGCCCGGCACCACGTCCGCGCCGGCGACGTTTACCACGCGCACTTCGACGCCGGGGATCGGCGTGCCGACGGAACTGTCATGGCGCGGCGCATCGAGCCGCGTCTGGCTGATGGTGGGCGCGCTCTCCGTCATGCCGTAGCCGTTGTGCAGCGCGGTGCCCAGCAGCTTTTCCACGTCGCGCTTGAGCGACGGCGCCAGCGGCGAGCCGCCCGCATACGCAAAGCGCAGCCGCGTGGGCAGCGGCGTATCGGCGCCGCCCAGGGTTTGCAGCAGCTTGGCGTACATGGCGGGCACGCCCTGTACGATGGTCAGTTCGTCGTCCTTCAGCGCGGTCAGCAGGCCATCGACGGAAAAGCGCGGCACCAGGTACAGCGCGGCACCCGCATACAGGGTGCCCAGGGCAACCGAGGCCAGACCATACACGTGCGAAATGGGCAGCACGCCGTAGGCGCGGTCGCTGCGCGTCAAGCCCCGCAAGGTGCTGGAGACGGCGGCAATGAACAGCAGATTGCGGTGCGTCAGCATCACGCCCTTCGATTGTCCCGTGGTGCCCGTCGTGTAGATCAGCGCGGCCACCTGTTCGTTGCCGGGCACGCAGGCTTCCGCGACGCTGGCTTCGTTCAAGCTGCCCGCCAGCAGCTCGCCCATGCCGTCGACCGTGGCGCTGGCCGCGCCCAGACGTGCCGCATGCGCCGCCGCTTCCGGCGAGGCGGTGGCCAGGAACAGCACCCGCCGCGCGGAACAGTGCGCCGCGATGGTGTCGATCTCGCGCGCCGACAGGCGCGCATTGACGTTGACGATCCAGGCGTCGATGCTGGCGGCCGCGAAGATCAGCGCCACCTGCAGCGCGCCGTTCTCGCCCACCACCATCAGGCGGTCGCCGGCGCGCACATCCAGCTGGCGCAGCAGTTGCGCGGCGCTCTCCACGCTGTGCTGCAGCTGGGCGTAGGTCCAGCTGCGGCCACCTTCATTCAGCGCCGGCGCGTCGGGCGCGCGCGTCGCCCAATAGATGGGGATGGCCGACAGGCGCGCCGGCAAGTGGGCTAGCAGGGCGGGAATGTCCATCGCGGCCTCCTTCACTTTTGTGCTGCCTTGATCATGTTGCGGGCGATGACGATCTGCTGGATCTGCGTCGTGCCTTCGTAGATGCGGAACAGGCGCACGTCGCGGTAGAAGCGCTCGGCCGCGTATTCGCTGATGTAGCCGGCGCCGCCGTGGATCTGCACGGAGCGGTCGGCCACGCGGCCGCACATTTCGGAGGCGAACAGCTTGCAGCACGACGCCTCCGTCGAGATGTCTTCCTTGTTATCGCGCCGACGCGCGGCGTCGAGCACCATGCTGCGGGCTGCGTAAATCTCGGCCTTGCTGTCGGCCAGCATGGCCTGGATCAGCTGAAATTCGGCGATCGGTTGGCCAAATTGCTGGCGCTCCATCGCATACGCCAGCGCGTCGGCCAGCATCCGCTCGGCCGCGCCCACGCAGACGGCGGCGATGTGCAAACGGCCCTTGTCGAGCACCTTCATGGCTGTCTTGAAACCCACGCCTTCCTTGCCGCCGATGATGTTCGCGGCTGGCACGCGGCAGTTTTCAAAGATCACGTCGCAGGTATGCGCGCCTTGCTGGCCCATCTTCTTGTCGATTTTGCCCAGCGAGAGGCCCGGCGTGTCCCTTTCCACGATGAAGGCGGAGATGGCCGAGGCGCCCCGCTTGACGGGGTCCGTGCGGGCCATGACGGTAAAAATGCTCGCTTCGGGCGCGTTGGTGATATAGCGCTTGCTGCCGTTGAGGATATAGAAGTCGCCGTCGCGCACGGCGCTCGTGCGCAGCGATGCCGCATCGGACCCGGAACCGGCTTCCGTCAGGGCGAACGAACCGATGATCTCGCCGGCCGCCAGTTTCGGCAAATAGTGCTGTTTCTGCGCTTCCGTGCCGTCGATGACAATGCCTTGCGAGCCGATGCCGTTGTTCGTGCCGATCAGCGAGCGGAAGGCGGGCGAAGTGCGGGCAATTTCAAACGCGACCCTGACTTCCTCTTCCATGCTCAGTTCCAGGCCGCCGTAGGCTTCCGGGATGGACAGGCCGAACAGGCCCAGTTCGCGCATCTGCGCCACGATGGCGGGCGGTATCGTATCCGTTTCGGCCACCAGCGCCTCGTTCGGCACCAGCACTTCGCGCACGAAACGGGCGATGCTGTCGAGCAGGATGTTCAGGGTTTCTTCGTCGCGTATCATCGGGGTCCTCGGCGCTTTGATTTGAGCTGTCGTTGAGAGGGGGCGCGCAGTCTAACCGCGGCCCAGGTTTTTTTCCACTGTCTTGACCAGGGCGACCAGGCGTGGTCCCAGGTCACCTTCGAGTTTTTCACGCGATAGCAGGAAGGCGGGGCCGCCGCAATTGAAGGCCATCACCTGCTCGCCATCGGCACCCAGCATGGGCACGCCCACCGCATGCACGTCGTTCTGCCACTCGCCGGCCGAGATGCAAAAGCCCCGGTCCTGGTAATCCTTGAAGCCTTGTTCGATGCCGGCCTTGATGCGCGGCCAGCGCTCCGTCTCGTGCACGCGCGCATGGTCCATCAGGTAGTCGCGTTCGGCCTGCGGCAGGATGCACAGCAGGGCCTTGCCCATGGCCGTCGTCATCAAGGGAATGCGCGAGCCGACATCGAGGCGCAGGGTGACGTTGGCGCTGCTGCGGCAGGTTTCCACGTACACCATGCTGAGACGGTCGCGCGTACCCAGCGATACGGAGGCCTGCGCATGTTCGGCCAGTTCTTCCATCAGCGGGCGCGCCATCTTGCGCACGTCGAGGTTCGACAGCATGCGGTAGCCAAGGGCCAGTACGCCGGCGCCCAGCTGATACTGGCCCAAATTGTCCGAGTAATTCAGGTAGCCCAGTTTGGTGAGGGTGTAGGTGAGGCGCGAAATCGTGGGTTTCGGGATGCCCGTGCGCTTGGCCATGTCCGCGTTCGACAGGTAGACTTCGCCGGGGCGGAAGCAGCGCAGCACTTCCAGTCCGCGCGCCAGAGCGTTGACGAACTGACGATCCTTGCCTTCCTCGTCATCGCTGAAGACGATGAGTTCCGGATCTGCTGCGGCCTGAATATTTGTCATATTTGCTTTCATTTTCTGGCTCCCTGAAAATCAGTTTGCCTAGCCGAATCGAGCATGTCAACCGTTTTGTGAAACATTCGTTCGCACAGCGAAATGCTGCGCTGCATGAAAATAGTCGGCAAAATTGACCTGCGCATGGGCTTGGACTCTTGTGGTCCGAGCATTGACATAGACGTCTGTATATTGCGCTGTTGGATGATGGCCGCCGTGGACGTATCCCCGGCGGCGGATTGCTTACTTTCCTAGCGCTGTTCGCATGGCTTGGCCCGCCACGTCAAACAATCGCCGCGCAGCTGGCGTCAAGCCCAGCATGTGCATGGACGCATGGATCATGCCGTCGAGCCGTACGCATGCTGCTGCCACGCCGTCGTCGCGCAGGCGCTGTGCATACGTCATCCCCTCGTCATGCAGCGGATCGAACTCGCACACCAGCACGGTCGCCGGCGGCAAGTCCTTCAGCGATGCGGCCCGCAGGGGCGCTGCGTAGGGATGCGTGCCGTCGGCCGGCGCGTTCAGGTACGCCGACCAGCAAAAACGCATGGCTTCGCGCGTCAGCGAATGGCCCTCCGCATAGCGCTGGTAGGACGGCGTGTCGAAGGCAAAATCGAGCGCCGGGTACAGCAGCAGCTGGTGCGCCAGCGCGGGGCCGGCCTGGTCGCGCGCCATCAGTGCCGCCGCCGCGGCCAGGTTGCCGCCCGCGCTGTCGCCGCCCACGGCCAGGCGCTTCACGTCGATGCCCAGCGCCGCCGCATGCTGGGCGACCCAGCACAGCGCCCGATAAAAATCGTCCAGCGGCACGGGGAACTTGTGCTCGGGCGCCAGCCGGTAGTCGACGGAAAAAATCACGCAGCCGGTGGCGTTGGCCAGCGCGCGGCACGGATTGTCGTACAGGTCCAGCGAACACAGGCACCAGCCGCCGCCATGCGCGAAGACGATGGCGGGCAGAGGCTTGCCCGTCTCCGCGCCAGCCGGCACGTAGGCGCGCACGGTCAGCGCATGTGCGCCCGGCAGCACGTATTCCCTGATCGAGGCGACGTCTTCCAATGGCCCGTGCAACTGGCGCAGCCCCGTTTCCGTGGCGGCGCGCAGGTCGGCCAGCGAGGCAGGCTGCGGCGCATCGTTTGCCTGTGCCAGGAAGGCCGCTACTTGCGGGTCCAGGCTCATGCCGGCTCTCCCGCCAGGAAGGGCAGCAGGTGGGCGATGAACGCTTCCGGCTGTTCTTCCATGATGAAGTGCCCGCATTCGGCGACGATGGCGCCTTGTAAATGATCCGCCTTGCCCTGCATGGTCAGCAGGGGCGCGTCATTCGTCGCGTGGTCGGCGCCGATGGCCAGCACGGGCATCGGCAGGCTGTGTTTTGCCCGCGCCAGGTTTTGCCGGATGGTTTCGGGAATGGCGCGGTAGTAGGCGAAGCCCGCGCGCAGGGCGCCCGGCGTGGCGTAGGCGTCGGCATACACGTCGACGGCCACCTTGTCGCGGCGGTACGACCAGCGGTCGAAAATGAAGCGGATGTATTCGCGCTCCTTGCCCGCCGTGAGCATTTCCGGCAAATCGAGCACCTGGTTGAACATGAAGTGCCACAGGAAGATGTTGTCGGACGGCGCCACGAAGATGGGCGGCGCCGGTGCCAGGCCGGGAATGACAGCTTCCGTCAGCGCCAGTTTCGTCACGGCCTGCGGGAAATCGCTGGCCAGCGCATAGCCGACCCACATGCCGATGTCGTGGCCCACCACATCGTACTGCGCGTGACCCAGGGCCAGCATGGCCCGGTGCAGCGTGGTCGCTACGCTGCCCGTATCGTAGCCATCGGCCGGGCGGCTGGAGTGGCCGCTGCCTGGCGGGTCGATGGCGATCGCCTGGTAGCCATTGGCTGCCAAGGCTGCCATCACGTGGCGCCACGCATACCAGGTCTGCGGCCAGCCGGGGATCAGGAGCACGGGTTTGCCGGTGCCCGCAATCACGCAATGCAGGCGCTGGCCATCGATGCGGACGTAGTCGTGAATGAAGTCGTTCATAGGGTTTCCTTGATTAGTTGTGCTCGATGCCGAGCAGGGTATTGATCTGTTGCGCGCTGACGGGGGCGCCGGCAAAGTCGTCGAAGATCTTGCCCGTCACGGGAATGATGTGCGCATTGACGAAAGCCACGCCTTCGCGCGCACCCACTTCCTGGTCCTTCAGGCAGCATTCCCATTCCAGCGTGGCCCAGCCCGCGTAGTCGTTCTGTGCCATCTTCGAGAAGATCGCCTTGAAATCGACCTGGCCATCGCCCAGCGAACGGAAACGTCCGGCGCGGTTTTCCCACGACTGGTAGCCGCCGTAGATGCCTTGCCGTCCCGTCGGATTGAACTCCGCATCCTTCACATGGAACATGCGGATGTGGTCCTTGTAGATATCGATGAATTCCAGATAGTTCAGCTGCTGCAGCACGAAGTGGCTGGGGTCGAACAGCATCTTGCAGCGCGGATGGCGGCCCACGCGTTCATAAAACATCTCGAAGCTGATGCCGTCATGCAGGTCTTCGCTGGGGTGGATTTCGTAGCACAGGTTGACGCCCTGTTCCTCGCACACGTCGAGGATGGGCAGCCAGCGGCGCGCCAGTTCGTCGAAGGCCGTTTCGATCAGGCCGGGCGGGCGCTGCGGGAACGGGAACAGATATGGCCAGGCGAACGAGCCGGAAAACGTGCCCATTTCCGTCAGGCCGAGGCGCTTCGAGGCCATGGCCGCCAGCTTGACCTGCTCGATGGCCCATGCCGTGCGTGCTGCCGGCTGGCCATGCAGGTGTTCCGGCGCGAAGCTGTCGCATAGAGCGTCGTAGGCCGGATGCACGGCGACCAGCTGGCCGAAGATGTGCGTTGTCAGTTCGCTCATGACCAGGCCATGGCCGGCCAGCATGGCGACCAGTTCGTCGCAGTATTGCTGGCTGTGCGCGGCTTGCGCCAGGTCGAACAGGCGCGCATCCCAGGCGGGAATCTGCAAGGCCTTGAAGCCCATGCCGGCCGCCCACTCGGCGATGGCGGGAAGGGTGTTGAAGGGCGCCGTATCGGCGGCGAATTGTGCCAGGTGCAGGCTGGGTCCTTGGATGGTTTTCATATCGGCTCCTATTGTTTGTCGATCGACAAAGAATAGGTGAAATTTTTTGCGCGGTCAAGCTGCAACTGCAAAATAGATCGCAAAGGCAGGTTGCGTGCCAGGCGTTATACTGGCCGCCAGTTTGCAAGCAGAGGATCAAAATGGCAGGAAGACCGAGGGAATTTGACCGCGCGCTGGCGCTGGCAAAAGCGCGCGACGCATTCTGGACGCGCGGCTACGAGGGTGTGTCGATGGCCGACCTGGTGGCGGCGCTGGGCATCGCCTCGGCGCGCATCTATGCGGCGTTTGGGTCGAAAGAGCAGCTGTTCCGCGAAGCCGTGGAGCTATACGAGTCGGGCGAGGGCGCGTTTGCCGTGCATGCGCTGGCCGCCAGCCTGAATGTGCGCGACGCGGTGGCGCGCATGCTGGAAGAAGCCGTGCTGCTGTACACGCGCAGCGGCCAGCCACAAGGCTGCATGGTAGTGACGGCAGCCACGAATACGAGTGCGGAAAACGCCGGCATCGCCGACTGGCTGGCGCAGCACCGCCGCGCGCGCACGCAAGCCGTCATCGAGCGCTTGCGCGCGGCGCAGCTGGCGGGAGAATTAAAAAAGGAAGCGGATGTGCAGGCGCTGGGCGATTATTATGCGGCGCTGCTGCATGGCTTGTCGGTGCAGGCGCGCGACGGCATTCCGGCCGAACGGCTGCTGGCGCTGATTGCGCCTGCCATGGCGCCGCTGGCGCTGGCTCTGATGTAGATAGTCACAGGGCTCAGGTTTTGACGTCGATCAGGCTACCCAGGGCCTGGTCGGCTGCCTTGACGACATTCGCCGACAGGTTGAAGCCGACCTTGTAGACCAGGTTGTCCGTCAGTTCGGACGCCAGGCCAACGCCGTTCGGCCGGCTTTCAGCCGCCTTGGCCGCATTCGCATTGGCGCCGCTGACGCTTTCACTGGCGGCCAGCTTGCGCCCTTCGACGGAGAGGGTGACGCCCGTGCCGGCCGGACTGGCTTCCTGGAAGTTGGCCGATTGCGGCTGGAAGCCCGGCGTATTCGCATTGGCGATATTGTTGGCGGCCACATCCAGCGCGCGCTGGTTGGCGGTCAGCCCCGAGGTGCCGGTGGTGAGGGCGGATATGGACATGGCAGCTCCTTCAGAATGCGTCTAGTTTACTCCTGCCAGCGGGAAAATGGTTGGTGCAAGGCAACAATTTTTCCCGGCGGTGTTTGCCGGAAAAAGAGGTGTATGACGTGATGTTCATATTCTGCTGTGGCATTTCACTGCCTGGAGCGGCACGGTAGTCTTCCGCAGAGTCCGCCATTTCCTGCCTACATCGTTTTATGCTCCGGCGGTGTGCTGCTCAACTTGTGTCGGCCAGCGGCGCAGCAGCATGCCGTGCCAGCTGTATTCGGTCGATGAAAGCGTTGTTTGGCCAGGCGCCAGCGCCAGCGCGAGTACCGCCGGGGGGCGCATTAGGCGCACCGCGCACGATAGTTGTCGCCGAAACGGGGGATGGGCGAATATACTAGGCGAAAAGGGAGGCGTTGCGCTTCCCGTCCGCCCTTATCATCAGCGAGAATTCACCCTTATGGCGTCATCCCCAGAAAACCTCAGCATGGCCGTGTTTTGCGACTTCGAGAACGTCGCGCTCGGCGTGCGAGATGCAAATTACGAAAAATTCGACATCAAGCCCATCCTCGAACGCTTGCTGCTCAAGGGCAGTATTGTTGTCAAGAAGGCATATTGCGATTGGGACCGTTATAAAAGTTTCAAGGGCACCATGCATGAGGCGAACTTCGAGCTGATCGAAATTCCCCACGTGCGTCAGTCCGGCAAGAATTCGGCCGATATCCGCCTGGTGGTCGATGCGCTGGACCTGTGCTACACCAAGGCCCACGTGAATACCTTCGTCATCATCAGCGGCGATTCCGATTTTTCGCCGCTGGTGTCGAAGCTGCGCGAAAACGCCAAGCAGGTGATCGGCGTGGGCGTCAAGCAGTCGACCTCCGATCTGCTGGTGGCGAACTGCGACGAATTCATTTTCTACGACGACCTGGTGCGCGAGAGCCGCCGCACGGCCGCCAAGCGCGACGCGCGCGAAAGCCCGGCTGCGGCCGCCAAGCGCTCGCCCGATGAAGAACTGCGCCGCAAGGAAAAATACGAGTCGCGCAAGACGGAAGCGATCGAAATGGCCGTCGAAACCTTCGACGCGCTGGTTTCCGAGCGCGGCGACAGCGGCAAGATCTGGGCCTCGATGCTGAAAGAAGCGATCAAGCGCCGCAAGCCGGACTTTAGCGAATCGTATTACGGTTTCCGCACCTTCGGCAACCTGCTGGAAGAGGCGCAGACGCGCGGCTTGCTGGAATTTGGCCGCGATGAAAAATCGGGCGCCTATGTTTATCGCAGCAGCGGCCTGGTGGTCGTGCCGGCTGCCGTGAACGCGGATGCAGCCAGCGAGACAATCGCCAGTGGCGAGACCGGCGCGACGGCGGAAGAGGGCAACAGCCGCGAAGGCGGCAGCCGCCGCGATTCGCGCCGCAATGGCCGTGGCGGCCGCAAGCAGAACGAACAACGCCGCGGCGAAGCGCCACAGGCCTTCGTGCCGGTGGCCGAGGCCGAATCTGCCGTCGCCGTCATCGAGCCGTATGCGCCGGCGCCGCAGCAGGAGGTCGTGCACGAGGTGGCCGAAGAGGGCAACGCCAAGCGCGGTTCGCGCCGCAATGGCCGTGGTGGCCGCAAGAATGGCGATGGCGCCCGTGAAGCGCGCGCCGAGGCCGTCGAGGTGGCAGCAACGCCCGAGCCGGTAGTCGAGCAAGTAATCAAGCAAGTAATCGAGCCAGTCGCCGAGGTGGTCGTGGAAACCGTCGCCGAAGCGAAACCGAAGGCCAAGCCGCGCACGCCGGCCCGCAAGGCGGCAGCATCGAAAAAGCCGGCCAAGAAGGCGCTTGACGCCGTGCTGGAAGCGGCGCCTGTCGTTGAAGCGGCACCGGTGGAAGTGGCTGTCGTGGCGGAAGACAAGCCGGCCAAGGCGCCGCGCAAGACGCCGGCACGCCGTCCTGCGCGCAAGAAGGCGGAAGCAGCTTGATTGAAACCCCAAAGCAGGAACCGGGGTCAGACCTTGAAGGTCTGACCCCGGAGTTTTGCTGCGTCTCCATGCGCAGGGCTTAGCCATGTACCACGGAGAACGGTTCAACAGCATTTCCCATACGGTGGGCGCCGCACTGGCGGCCATCGGTGGCGTCATCCTGATCGTCGCGGCGGCCCGCACGGGCGACCCCTGGAAAATCGTCAGCTGCAGCGTGTATGCGACCATGCTGCTGACCCTGTACCTCACATCCACCCTGTATCACAGCGTGCGCGGCAAGGCCAAGGCCGTGCTGCAGCGGCTCGACCATTGCGCCATCTACCTGCTCATCGCGGGAACCTACACGCCCTTCATGCTGGTGACCCTGCGCGGGCCGTGGGGCTGGTCGCTGTTCGGCGTCGTCTGGGGCCTGGCCTTGCTTGGCATCGTGCAGGAATATGTGTACGCGAAAGGCGCGCGCATCCTGTCGCTGGTAATTTACGTGGCCATGGGCTGGCTGGTCGTCATCGGCATCAAACCGCTGCTGGCGGCGCTCGAGTGGAACGGCTTCCTGTGGCTGGTGGCGGGCGGCTTGTGCTATACGGGCGGCATCGTCTTTTATGCCACCGACCACAAGCTGCGCCACGGCCACGGCATCTGGCACCTGTTCGTGCTGGCCGGCAGTAGCTGTCATTTTATCGCCATTTTGTTCTACGTTGCCTGACGTAGTCTGCTGCCATCACTGTTGCCATGATTCCATTATAATGCTGCGATATGTGAAAATCGCGCAACAATGCGGCAATAATAAGGCAACAATGGATATCAATTCGGACGATCTGAAAATCTTCGTCACCGTCATCGACAGCGGCACCCTGAGCGCGGCTGCCGTGCACCTGGGACAAACCACCTCGGGCGTCAGCCGCGCCCTGTCGCGCCTGGAAGACAAGCTGGCCACGTCGTTGCTGACGCGCACCACGCGGCGCATGGAGCTGACGGAAGAAGGGCAGCTGTTCCTGGACAAGTCGCGCGCCATCCTCGCCTCGATGGAAGACGTGGAGGAATCGATCCGCATCCGCCGTCAGAAGCCGGCCGGGCGTTTGTCCGTGGATGCTGCCTCGCCCTTCATGCTGCATTGCGTGGTGCCCCACGTGGCCGAGTTTCGCGCCATGTACCCGGACATCCGCCTGGAGCTGACCAGCAACGACCAGATCGCCGACCTGCTCGAACACCGCACCGATATCGCCATCCGCATCGGCGCCCTGGTCGACTCGACCCTGCATGCGCGCCCGCTCAGTGCCAGTCCCCTGCACGTGCTGGCCACGCCCGCCTACCTGGCGCGCCACGGCACCCCGGCCACGCCGGAAGCGCTGTCCGGCCATGCGCTGCTGGGCTTTGCGCAATATGAACTGGGCAATCACTGGCCGCTGCGCCACGAAGCAGGCAACAGCCTGCAGATCGTGCCCGCGCTGGCCGCTTCCAGCGGCGAAACGCTGCGCCAGCTGGCGCTGCAAGACCAGGGCATCGTCTGCCTGTCCGACTTCATGACGAAGGACGACATCGCGGCCGGCCGCCTGGTCAAGGTGTTGCAGCCGTTCTATACTGGCTACCGCCAGCAGATCCACGCCGTGTATTACCGCAATACGCAGCTGGCGCAGCGCATCAGCTGTTTCCTCGAATTCCTGCAGCAGAAGCTGTAGCCATGGAGACTGGCATGCAGTGTCCGACTTGCGGGGAATATGGCGACCTGCTGCACGCAACCATCCGCAAAACGGGGCAGCAGGTGATCGTCTGCTCGGAGTGCGATGCACTATGGGAGCATCCGGAGATGCGGATCACGGCCGACAGCATGCTCGATGTCGACTCGTTCCTGGCCGGCTTGGGTCTGCACGGAAGCTGGGAGGAACTTGAGGTCCTGGTGAGGCTGCCTGCGCTATAGCGTGCGGCAGCAGCTGCAGTGCGCTGCGTGAGAAAGCGCGTATTTTCCATCAAATCTGGCATGTTAGCCTATGGCAATCAAAAACATTCCAAGGATGAAATGAAAAGGCTATTTTTCCTGATTGTCTTGCTGTGTGCGTCCAGTGCCGGCGCCGCTGAGATCAATTACGCTGGCAAGGCGGATTGCCGCGTTGCCGAGCATGCGCGGGTTGCCGGGCAAGCGGTGTACTGGAGTGGCACCTGCAAGGACGGCTATGCCAGCGGACCCGGTGCCTTGCAGTGGAGCAAGGACGGCAAGGCGACGGAACGCTATGAAGGTGTGTTGAGCGAGGGGCGGCCGGAGGGCGAAGGCATCGCGCAATGGGCGGATGGCAGCCTGCATAAAGGCAACTATCGGAGTGGCATGCTGGAAGGTCCTGTCCTGATCGTCTTTGCGGACAAGGCAAAGATGACCGCCACGTTCGAGCGCGATGCGCCAGCCGGTCCAGTGACGGTGATAGCGCGAAATGGCGACCGCTATGAGGGCGGCTGGCAGAATGGTCCGGAAGGCAGCGGCAGCATGACATTTGCGTTGGGCGGCGTCTATCGGGGCGCATGGCACGAAGGGAATCCTCTGGGGGACGGCGAAATACTCTACCCGAACGGACAAGTGCTGAAGGCACGCTTCAATGGCAGCTTTCAGCTGACGCAGCAGCCGGAGGCTTCTGCGACACCGAGGCTGTATGACATCAAGCAGAAAGACGGATATATCGGCTCGAATATTCCGCCGGTTGTCAGTAGCGGCCATGCCGTACCGCCGGAAAAATCGTATGCCGAATTGACACGGGAGCAGCAAATGCTCGTCAAACGCCGCTACCCCTTGTTGCAGGATGATGATGTGCCGGCCTATCCGGAAAAGGGCTTGTTTTTCGTGTCGCGCGCCATGCGCCATATGATTTCGTATGCGGGCATCACCGGTGTATTGCGCGCCAATGTCAGTGTCAACGAAAATGGCGTGCCACAGAGTGTCGTCGTGCTGGAAAGTCCCGACAGCGAGGCTGGCAAGCTGGCGGCGTCTGCCTTCATGCTCGCCAAATATTCGCCGGGCCGATGCGCGGGCCATCCCTGCGCGATGGTGGTACCTTTCAGTTTCTCGCTTGGATTCAAGCAGTAGCGTTGCAGGCCGGCCGCAACTGCCGCCATGCCTGTGAGTTTGCATGAGCGAGATGCCCGACTCAGGCGGCCACGTTGATGTCGCTGCGCAGCAGCAGTTCCACCTCGTGTGCGGGCAGCGGGTGGCTGAAATAATAGCCTTGCGCTTCGTCGCATCCGTGCTGGCGCAGGTAATCGAGCTGCGCTGCCGTTTCCACGCCTTCGGCTACCACCCGCAACTTCAAATTGTGCGCCAGGGCGATGATGGAGACGACGATGGCCGCATCGTCCGCGTCGCGCGCCACGTCGCCCACGAAACTGCGGTCGATCTTCAGCACGTCGATGGGGAAGGTGCGCAAGTAGGCGAAGCTGGAATAGCCGGTGCCGAAGTCGTCGATCGACAGCTGCACCCCCAGCGCCTTCATGTCGTGCAGCTGGCTGACGGCCAGCGCCACGTCGTGCATGAACAGGCTTTCCGTCAGCTCCAGTTCCAGGCAGGCGGGCGGCAGGCCAGTCTCGGCCAGCACTTCGGCTATCGAGGCGACCAGGTTCGGC
The DNA here is from genome assembly GCF_051380775.1 of Janthinobacterium pasteuri. Taxonomy (NCBI): domain Bacteria; kingdom Pseudomonadati; phylum Pseudomonadota; class Betaproteobacteria; order Burkholderiales; family Oxalobacteraceae; genus Janthinobacterium; species Janthinobacterium pasteuri. The sequence goes on from NZ_JBNYXS010000005.1 coordinate 112,684, forward strand.
TCGTTGAACTGGCGCGCCGACAGGTTCACGGCCAGGCGAAGCTGGCCCAGCCCAGCCGCATGCCAGGCCTGCATCTGCGCGCATGCCTGGCGCATGACCCACGCGCCGATCGGCACGATCAGGCCCGTATCCTCGGCCAGGGCAATGAAGCGCTGCGGCGCCACCATGCCCAGGTCCGGGTGCTGCCAGCGCAGCAGTGCTTCCACGCCGACGATGCGTCCGCTGGCCAGGTCCAGCTGCGGCTGGTAATGCAGCACGAACTGTTCGCGCTCCAGCGCATTGCGCAGCGCCGTCTCGATGCGCAGGCGTTCCAGCGTGGCCTGATTCATGGCCGTCGTGTAGAACTTGATGTTGTTGCGGCCCTGTTTCTTGGCGCAGTACATGGCGATGTCGGCCTGTTCGATCAGGTTCTGCGTCTCGCCATTCAAGGTTACGTCGCCGGGAGCGTCGTAGCGCGTCATGTCGTAGACGGCCACGCCGATGCTGCAGGTGACGAAGAATTCCTTGCCGTCGAGCAATACCGGCTGGGCCACCGCATCCATCAGGCGCTGCACGATGGCGCCGCTGAGTACTTCGTCGGCCTGTTCGCACAGGATGGCGACGAATTCATCGCCGGACAAGCGCGCTACCGTGTCGCTTTCGCGCAGGCTGGCCTGCAGGCGCGTGGCAATGGTTTTCAACAGCAGGTCGCCGGCCTTGTGGCCCAGGCTGTCGTTGACGAACTTGAAACGGTCGAGGTCGATCAACAGCACCCACAGCGCGCGGTTCTTGCGGCGTGACAGGGCCATCGCTTGCGCCAGGCGGTCGCGCAGCAGGGCGCGGTTGGGCAAGCCCGTCAGCACGTCGTGGTGGGCGATGTGCTGGATTTGCTGCTCTGCCAGCTTGCGTTCCGTGATTTCAGACCCCGTGCCCCGGTAGCCGCGAAATTCGCCCAGCTCGTTGAACAGCGGTTCGCCGTTGACGCTGAACCAGCGCAGCTGGCCATTGCGGTCTTTCATCGCATATTCGAGGTTGGAAAAAGGCAGGTGCGCTTCCAGGTTGGCGATATGCTGCTTGCCCCAGCGCGAATTGCGCATCTCCGGGTTGTTTTCCCAGCGCGTCATGCCGATGAAGCGTTCCAGCGGCATGTTCGACTTGTCCGAAAAACCGCTGGTGATGTGGGTGAAACAGAAGTTGGCGTCCTGTTCCCAGTACCAGTCCGAGGACAGGGCCAGCAGGCGGCGGAAGCGTTTCTCGCTTTCCTGCAAGGCGCGTTCCGTGCGCTGGCGCGCCCGCACGTCGGCGCTGAGCAGTTCATTGCTGCGTTTGAGGTCGGCCGTGCGCTGTTCCACCAGCAACTGCACGCGGCGCGAGCGCTGCGTCAGTGTTTGCACGAAGGCGGCCGTCAGCACGCTGAACAGCAAGCCCGTGATCATGGTAAACAGGGAACCCAGGTGGTCGGTCAGGAAGGGGCGCGGATGGGCCACCACGCGCACATGCCAGGGCCGCCCGGCGGAGGCAAAGGCCCGGTCATAATGGCTGTGATAGGCAAAATGCAGCCAGCGGGGCAGCGACTCCCAGGCGCCGCCCGCTTCGTCGGCAGGGGGCTGGCCATGCCGGAAGATCAATTGGCGCGGGTCGGCACCAGCGCCGGCGTAGACGCTGAGTTCGATCTGCGGGTCGCCCAGCAGGTCGGCGCCGGCAAGGATTTTCTGCACCAGTTCCCCGGCGTGGACGATGGCCGCCGTATCGCCGATCAGCGCCGCGCGCCGCTGCTGCACCGTTTGCAGGGGCACGCCGTGCCGGTACACGGGGCGCACGATGACGAAGCCCTGCTGCGGCCCCTGCGCCAGGGCCTGCAGGCCGGTAGCGGTGGTCTGGCCACTGATGATGGCCTGTTCCAGCGCGCTGGCCAGCAAGCCGTCAGGGCGCACGTTCAAGCCGAAGGCGGGGCGGTTGCCCTGCAAGGGTACGAGGTAGTCCACCACCAGGTAGCTGGCGCGCGTCGTCGCGGGCACGACGATGCCGTCGCGCATTTCCGTCATGGCATAGTCGGGCACGACGCGCCGCAGATCCGCCTCGAACGCAGCGCGCTGCGCGTGCGGCACGATGCGGTGAAAATTGAATGCCTGGATGAAAGGGTGGCGCTGCAGCAGCGGCGTGGTGAAGTCGTGGAACTGCTCGCGCGTGACGGGCGCGACGGCAGCAAACAGCTGGTTGGTCGTGGTCAGCACCTCGACCGCGTCATCGAGTCCCTGCGCGATGGCGGCCACGCGCGCGCCGGCGCGCTGTTGCAAGCTCAGGCTCATCTTGTCGTATTCGAGCTGGCTGATGGCGGCGAATAGTACGGCGGTGATGCTGACGCCGCAGGCAAAGGTCAGCGCGGCCGCGGCAGAAATCGACAATGGCAGGCGGCCACGCAGCATGGTTTTTCCTATCTCACTTCATGGATACATGGGTTCGGCGGCGCCTGCCGGCCCCGCGCAGGCCGTAGTTTGTCATAAACCACATCCATCATGCTGATTTTGCACCAAATTACTGCTAATAAGCAACAACATCCATGGCCGGGGAAGACGACTTTCAGTCGCTGCCCGCGCCTGACTGCCGGCGCACACGCCACAACTGCCATGCGGGTAGCAAGCGGTTCAGGAAAGCCAGACCGGCCATCCGCCGCCAGCGCACCAGGCGCACGATGCGCAGAGCCCGTCCCGCCCCGAGCTTGTCTGGCCTGGCGGCGAAGATGATTCGGTTGTTGCCGGCGATGCCATCGAAGTGGCACACGGCGCCGCGGAAGGTGAGCAGCAGGCGCGCGAGCATGGCGGGGTAGTGCTCGTCATAACTGAACAGGTTAGCTACCAGCACGCCGCCGGGCAGCAGGGTGCGCAGGCAGTCCGCATAGAAGCGCGCGCTGCCCAGTGCAGGCGGCAGGCCCGTTTCGTCGTAGCCATCGAGCAGCAGCACGTCGGCGCAGCCCGGATGCTGGCGGATATAGCTGACGGCGTCCGTTTCGATGATGCGCAGGCGCACGTCGTCGGGCGGCAGCATGAACTGCTCGCGCAGGGCGATCACGTCGGCGCGCAATTCCAGCACCGTGATGCGCGCCTCGGGCAGGTGGCGGTGGCAGAACTTCAGCAGCGAGCCGCCGCCCAGTCCCACCATCAGGATGTGCCGGGGACGTGGCACGAACAGGGTGAAGCACATCATGGCGCGCGCATAGCGCAGCAGCAGATGGTCGGGGCGCGACAACAGCATTTCGCTCTGGATCATGCCTGGCTGGAATTCCAGGCGGCGCCGGTCGCCGCAGGTATGCACCTGGGGCGCGCGCACGGCAGGTAATTTGCTATCCGACATAGGACGACTTCGCTGAGTGGACTGGGGGAGATGCTTTGTTGCATTCAGAGAAATCTGATAAGCTCCCGTGAGCATACCCGATTAATCCGCGCCGAGCATGTGTAATAGCACGCGGCGGCACGGCCGCGCAGTCGGGCACCATGGAGACAAGCATGTTTTTGGATCACCCTATCATTACGGCGACGAACAGTTTTACCGAACCTGACCGCATCGAGCGGCTGACGCGCGTGTACGGTTACGCGGCGGCGCTGGCCGACGTGGCCGACAATGTCGGATTCATTGAAAAAGTGGCGCAGATTCACGATCACAAGGGCACGCTCATCGTGTTCTGGCACGAGGCGCCTAACGAAGTGGAAAAGCAGTATTTCGTGCAGGCGTGGGCCAGCAAGGTCGGCGACGGCAGCACCAATGTCGAACACGAAATCTGACCTGGCGCGCCGCGCCTGCGCATCGATAGCGTAGCCCATGGATATCAAGACCCTGGTACTGGCCCTGGCACTCGGCAACCTGAGCCTGTGCGCGGCCCTGTTCTTCTTCGAGTACGAGCGCAAGAAGTCGCTCAGCATGTCTACCTGGGCGGTAGCCAAGCAATGCCAGGCCGTGGCCTGGTGTTTGCTGTATTTCCGTGGTGTGCTGCCCGATGTGCTGTCCATCTTGCTTGGCAATAGCCTGCTGTTTGCCGGCATGGCGCTCGACGCGGGCGCGTTATGGCAGGCGGCCGGACGCAGCGGCTGGCGTCGCACCATGCTGCCGGCGCTGGGCCTGTCGGTGGCGCTGTTTGCCGCCTGTTACCTGTTTGATGCGGCGCCGCTGCTGCGCAGTGCCGGCGGCTCGCTGATCGTGGCCGGCTTTTTCCTCGCCGGCGTGGCCGCGCTGTGCCTCAAATGGCATGAGGCGAGCATGCTGCGCCGTTTTCTCGTCGTCAGCATGGGCGTCCTGTCGCTGCTGATCGCGGCGCGCGGCGTGCTCGCTGCCGCCGTGCCGGATGTTGACGCCGAGCTGCTGCAGCTGGCCGGTTTTGGCGCCCTGTACCTGATGATGCTGACGAACGCCTTCGGCTACCTGCTGCTGTCGCGTGAAAAACTGGGCGGCGAACTGGCGCGCCTGGAAGTGCTCGACGCGGCCACGGGCGTGCCGAACAGGCGCGGTTTTTACCAGGCGCTGGCGCCGTGGATGGCGCTGGCGCGCCGGCCCGGCTTGCCGACGGCGCTGGTGGTACTCAATATCGACCATTTCAAGCGCGTCAACGACAGCTATGGCCATCCGGTAGGCGACGCGGTACTGAAAACCATCGTCGACACTTGCCGCCAGCAGCTGCGCGACAGCGATCTGATGGGGCGCCTGGGCGGCGCCGAATTCGCCATCCAGCTGCCGCGCACGAGCCTGGCCGATGCGCTGATGGTGGCTGAGCGCATCCGCGCCGCCGTCGAAGTGCTGCCCGTCAAGACGGAACGCGCCGTGCTGCAGCTGACGGCCAGCCTGGGCGTGACCACCATCCGTGCCGAAGACTGCACCGTCAGCCTGTTCAAGCGGGCCGACGAGGCGCTGCAGGCGGCCAAGCAGGCGGGCCGCAACAGGGTGGTGGAAGCGCAAGGCGCCAGCACCCTGGATATTTAAATCGGCTTACTTTTTGCGCGAGCCCAGCCAGCTGGGCTCCTTGCCGCATTCCTTGCTCAAGAACAGCGCATCGAGGCCGGGATCGCAGCGCCTGTCAGGGGCCTTCATCGGCTCCACGCTCAACCATTCACTCCTGGGCAGGATCTTTTCTTCGCGTGGTGCCACCGGCGGCGCGGGCGGAAGGCTATCTTGCCACCTTGTCGCGGCGGCAGGCGCAGGCGGGGTAGCCCAGTTTGCATCAAGCTGCACATCGCGGGCCTGTGGTTTGCTCGCGTCCTCGCGCGGCGCCAGCGTGCCTGCCTGTGCGGCGGCGCACAGGACGGTGGCGAAGACGAATAATACGGTGCGCAAGGCTGCGCTGCTTGCTGGAGTCATGGTCTGTCCTTGGTCGGTGCCGGGAGGGCGTCCCTGTAGTATGACGGCATCAGGAAGCAAAAAGACAAGAAAATTGCAATGACATATTGCTAAAGTAATTATAGTTTCTTGTGGCGAGCAAGTGCACGGTGGCTAGGTGATTGAACGGTGAACCAGGCGCGGGGCGCCGGTACCCGGACGTGTGTATTCCCTAACTTTCATTTAAGCTAAGCAAGTTATGCTGTGGGGTGCAGGCTAGGCCCCTCTTGTCGTCCGCACCGCAGTTCCCCTTTTTTACTCTTGTCAGGCCCATAATGAAAATGCTTAAATCCCTGCCTGTATGGCCGCTTGCCGCCCCGCTTGCGGGCTGGCTGTTCCTGTTCGGTTCCACGTTCAATGTCGGCGGCGCTTATCAGATCCTGCTGGTGGCTGGCCTGATCGGCAGCGTGCTGGCCGCCGTGTACCACGCGGAAGTGGTGGCGCACCGCATTGGCGAACCGTATGGCACCCTGGTGCTGGCGCTGGCCGTGACCATGATCGAGGTGGCGCTGATCGTCTCGCTGATGCTGGCGGGCGGACCGGAAACGACGGGACTGGCGCGCGACACCGTGTTTGCCGCCATCATGATCATTTTGAACGGCATCGTCGGCATCTGCCTGCTGCTGGGCGCCGGGCGCCACCGGGAACAGACCTTTGGTCTGCTGGGCGTGAGCGCGTCGCTGGCTACCCTGGCGGCCATCGCCATCCTGACACTGGTGCTGCCGAATTACACTTCCAGCGCCGCCGGCCCGTACTACAACTCCAGTCAGCTCATTTTCATCGCCGTCATCTCGCTGGTCCTGTACGGCACCTTCGTGCTGGTGCAGACGGTGCGCCACCGCGACTACTTCCTGCCCAAGGAAGCCGTTGGTGACGAAGAGGTGCATGCGGCACCGCCGACGCCCACTGTCGCCTGGGTCAGCGCAGGCGCGCTGCTGGTGTGCCTGGGCGCCGTGGTGCTGCTGGCCAAGTCGCTGGCGCCCGCGCTGGAGACAGCCATCGCCGCCATGGGCGCGCCGAAGACCCTGGTCGGCATCGTCATCGCCGCCATCGTGCTGCTGCCCGAAGGACTGGCCGCCGTGCGCGCCGCGCGCGCTAACCGTTTGCAAACGAGTTTGAACCTGGCGCTCGGCTCCGCACTGGCCAGCATCGGCCTGACGATTCCCGCCGTGGTGGTGGTGTCGCTGGCCACTGGCCTGACGATTACGCTGGGACTCGATATCAAATCGACTGTGCTGTTGCTGCTGTCGCTGATGGTCGCCACGCTGTCGCTGGGTACGGGACGCACCACGGTCATGCAAGGTACGGTGCACCTGGTGATTTTTGCTGTTTATTTGTTTACCACCATCGTGCCATAGAACGTCACCGCTACGCGCCGTTTTGTCACAATCCTGTCATGCCGCTGTCATACGATGGGGGTAGTGTGGTAGGATTTTTAAATCGTTTAAATGATTTATATAGTTTAGCAACTGATTTTGCCAACGTTTCCAGTTGGTACAGCAATAACAAGACAAGAGGCCAGTATGTATGCAGCGGTGGACCTGGGGTCCAACAGTTTTCGTTTACACGTCGGCAAGCATGATGGCGACACGATCCGCGTGGTCAAGAGCGTGCGCGACCCGATCCGCCTGGCCGCTGGTCTGGACGCCAATGGCGACCTGACCGAGGCGGCCATGCAGGGCGCGCTGGCCTGCCTGCAGCGCTTTCGCGCCATCCTCGCCGGCTTCGAACTCGATGCCGTGCGCGTGGTGGCCACGTCGGCCATGCGCGTGGCGCGTAACGGCGCCGTCTTCCTGCCGCTGGCCGAGCAAGCCATCGGCCATCCGATCGAGATCATCTCGGGCGAGGAAGAGGGGCGCTTGATTTACATGGGTGTGGCCAATGCGCTGGCCATCCCTGGCGAAGGCCGGCTGGTGATGGATATCGGCGGCGGCTCGACCGAACTGATACTGGGGCGCGGCAACGATATCGAGCGGGTCGAATCCTTCAGCCTGGGCACCGTCAAGCAAAGCCTGTCGTTCTTCATCGGCGGGCGCATCGACGCGCCGTCGTTCGAGGCGGCCATCCTGTCGGCGCGCAGCCATTTCGAGGATGCCGCGCCGCCGTACCGCCCACAGCACTGGAAGACCGCCTACGGCTCTTCCGGCACCATCCGCACGATCGCCGACATCATCTCCCGCAACAAGCTCGGTGATGGCTTGCTGTCCGGCGCCAGCCTCGATGCGCTGGCGCGCCGTTTCATCGAGTTGGGCCACACCAGCCGCATCGACATGCCCGGCTTGCGCCCCGACCGCGCCAGCACCATCGTCGGCGGCCTGGCCATCTTGATCGGCCTGTTCCGCGAACTGGCCATTCCCGTCATGACGCCGATCGAGGCAGGCTTGCGCATGGGCGTGATGTGGGATTTGTACCTGCGCTCGACCAAGCGCGACCGCCGCGAACAATCGGTGCAGGGCTGCATGGAGAAGTTTCATATCGACCAGCAGCGCGCCGGCCGGGTGGCCGAGCAGGCACTGGCCATGTATGCGCAGCTCAAGCCGACATCCGACGCCCTGGTGAAATGCCTGCGCTGGAGCAGCCTGCTGCACGAAGTGGGGCTGGCCGTGTCGCAGACGGGCTACCACAAACATGCCTCCTACATCGTGGAAAATGCGGATTTGCCCGGTTTTACCACGCGCGAACAGAAGACCATGAGCCGTTTGATCCTGGCGCAGAAAGGCAATTTGCGCAAGATCGGCGAAGTGCTGTCCGACCCGGATTTCGCCAAGGCCGTGCTGGCGCTGCGCCTGTCGATCCTGCTCATGCATGCGCGCATCGAAGCCGATTTCAGCGAACTGCGCCTGCGCATGAAGAGCCGAATCGAGCTCGACATCAAGCGCGGCTGGGTGGCGCACCATCCCACCGTGTCGTTCTGGATTGAAAAGGAGCAGGAATTCTGGGATGAGGTCGGGGTCGATTTCACCATCCGTGCCAACGCCTAGGGGTCATGCTACGGGCATGGCTTGATGCGCAGCAAGCAAGATTTCAAAAAAGAGTATATATTGTTTATATTATTTATTAGATTGGATAATCCATGACCAAAACCGTCCCAGCGAAAAAAACCGACAGCGCGCCCGTATCGATGTTCCCTACCAGCGCCTCGATCAATGCGGCATCAGCCAAGGCCGCACCTGCAGCCAAACCGACAGCCAAACCGACAGCCAAGCCAGTGGCCAAGCCAGTGGCCAAGGCCGCCGCCAAGCCAGTGGCCGCCAAAGTCGCCGCTGCGAAGCCAGCGGCAGTCAAGCCCGTTGCCGCCAAGCCTGCGGTAGCCAAGGCGCCCGCCGCCAAGCCGGCGGCCAAGGCCGTCGTGGCCAAACCAGTCGCCAAAGCCGCTGCCAAGCCGGCGGCCAAGGTTGCTGCGAAACCAGCCGCCAAGGCCGTCGCCAAGCCGGTAGCAAAAGCCGCCGTCAAGCCAGTCGCCGCGAAAAAAGCGCCGGTCGCCAAGGTCGCTGCCGTCAAGGAAAAAGCCCGCAAGCCGAAACTGGTGCGCGACAGCTTCACCATGCCGGAAGCGGAGTATGAAGTTCTGGGCCAGGTCAAGAAAGCGTGCCTGAAGGCCGGTTTCGAGATCAAGAAAAGCGAATTGCTGCGCATTGGCGTGGCGCTGATCAGCCAGATCGACCTGGCGACCCTGCAAAACGTGCTGGCAGGCTTGCCGCAGCTGAAAACGGGCCGTCCGAAGAAGGATTGATGGCGTGAGCGGAGGGGCCGCCCCCCCCCGCTTGCCCATTCTGGTTTACCATGGGGCCTGTGATAGTTCCCCCATGGTTGCCATGTCAGAAGAAACCAGTATTGAACGCGCCTGCTTCGTCGAGCGCACCATCGTCCGTCACCGCGCGGGCGACTCCACTGCCGCCATCGACCACGTCGCCGAGGAAATCCCCGTCGCGCTGGTTTTCAATGGCATTTCCCACGTCGTCATGATGGCCACCCCGCGTGACCTGGAAGCGTTTGCCTATGGCTTCGCGCTGACGGAAGGCGTGGTCGCTTCCGCCGGCGCCATCTTCGACTGTGAAGTCTTCCTGCGCGCCGATTCCGCCGAAGTGGCTTTGAGCATCGCGCAGGAGGATTTCGTGCGCTTGAAGGACCGGCGCCGCGCGCTGACGGGCCGCAGCGGCTGCGGCGTGTGCGGCATCGACAGCATCGACATGCTCGACTTGCAGCCCGAAGCGCTGCCGCCGTCCCTGATTCAGGTCGACTTGCCTGCCGCGCTGGCGCGCGCGTCGAGCGGCTTGCGCGAACACCAGGCGCTGATGCAGGCAACGGGCGGCGTGCATGCGGCCGCGTGGTGCACGCCCGACGGCGATATCGTGCACGTGTTCGAGGATATCGGCCGGCATAACGGCCTCGATAAACTGATTGGTCACCTCGCCCTGAACGGCACCGACATGCGGCGCGGCTTCGTGTTCCTGTCCAGCCGTGGCAGCTACGAGCTGGCGCGCAAGGCGGCGCGCATGCGGATCCCGTTGCTGGCGACGATCTCCGCCCCCAGTTCGCTGGCCATTTCCATCGCCACGCAGGCGGGCATGAAGCTGGTGGGCTTCTGCCGCCAGGATGCCTGGGTGGACTACACGCCGGATATCGGCATCTGAGCGTTCGCCGCTTGTAGCAGCACCGGCACGGACTTCGACGTCGGCGTGCCGGCGCCGTCGGCCGTGCTGGCCAGCGGCACCAGCGCGTTCGTTTCCGGGTAATACGCGCCCAGGCAGCCGCGCGGGATGTCATAGGCCACCAGCCGGAAGCCATTGGCGCGGCGCGCCACGCCATCGTCCCAGGCGCTGATCATATCCACCAGCTCGCCATCGGCAAAGCCCAGCATGGCGATATCTTCCTTGTTGGCGAAGACGACCTTGCGCGTGCCGTACACGCCGCGGTAGCGGTCATCCATGCCGTAGATGGTGGTGTTGTACTGGTCGTGCGAGCGCGTACTCATCAAGACCATCAGGCGTTCGCCATGGCGCGCCCGGGCGCGGTGCAGCGGCGTGTCCAGCGGCAGCGGAGCGACGAGGAAGCTGGCCTTGCCGCTGGCCGTTTTCCAAACGCGCTCGCGCGAGGCCACCGTCAGATGAAAGCCGCCTGGAATGGCCACCCTGGCGTTGTAATCGTAAAAATCGTCAAACACCTTTTCAATGTCGTCGCGGATGCGCGCATAGTCGGCTGCATACGCGCGCCAGTCCACCAGGCCGCTGCCCAGCGTCGCTTCGGCCATGCCGGCCACGATGGCCACTTCCGAGCGCAGCTGCGGCGAAGCGGGCGCATTGCGGCCGTATGAGATATGCACCATGCTCATCGAGTCTTCCACCGTCACGCCTTGCGCCACGCCGCCCTGCAGGTCGATCTCCGTGCGCCCCAGGGTGGGCAGCAGCAAAGCCTCCTTGCCGATGACCAGGTGGCTGCGATTGAGTTTGGTGGCCACCTGCACCGTCAGCGCGCAGTTGCGCAGCGCGGCGCAGGTGACGGGCGTGTCGGGCGTGGCGGCGGCGAAATTGCCGCCCAAGGCGATGAACACCTTGACATCGCCGCGCTGCATGGCGGCGATGGTGGCCACCACGTCGTATCCGTGCGCGCGCGGCGGATGAAAGCCATACACCTGGCCCAGGCGGTCGAGGAAGGCAGCCGTCGGCTTTTCCTCGATGCCCACCGTGCGGTCGCCCTGCACGTTGGAGTGGCCGCGCACGGGGCACAGGCCGGCACCGGGCTTGCCGATCTGCCCGCGCAGCAGCATCAGGTTCGACAGCATGCGGATGGCCGCCACGCTGTGCTTGTGCTGCGTCAAGCCCATGCCCCAGGTGGCGATGATGCGCTGACCCTTGATAAAGATGTCCGTCAAAGCCTCGATCTGCGCGCGCGCCACGCCCGACTCCCGTACCAGCAGCTCCCAGCTTTCTTCGCGCAGGTCGTCGCGGAAGGCGTCAAAGCCGCTGCAGTGTTCAACGATGAAAGCATGGTCGATGACGGCCGGGCCGCCGGCCGCCTGCGCCGCATCGTCATGCTCGACGACGCGCTTGGCGACGGCCTTGATCAGGGCGAAGTCGCCGCCCAGGGTGGGCTGCACGAACAGGCCGGCCAGGCGCGTGCTGCCCAGAGTCGCCATTTCCAGTGCGCTTTGCGGGTCCATGAAGCGCTGCAAGCCCCGTTCGCGCAGGGGATTAATGGAGACGATGCTGCCGCCGCGGCGCGCGCACTCGCGCAGTTCGCCCAGCATGCGCGGGTGGTTGGTGGCGGGATTCTGGCCGAAGATGAGGATGGTGTCGGCCAGTTCGAAGTCGTCCAATGTCACCGTGCCCTTGCCGATGCCCACCGTGGCCGGCAAGCCGCGGCTGGTTGCCTCGTGGCACATATTGGAGCAGTCGGGGAAGTTGTTGGTGCCGTACAGGCGCGCCATCAGCTGGTACAAAAAGGCCGCTTCGTTGCTGGCGCGGCCCGAGGTATAAAACGCGGCCTGGTTCGGGTCGGGCAGGGCGCGCAGGTGGCGGCCCACGAGGGCGCAGGCGTCGTCCCAGGCGATCGGCACGTAGCGGTCGCTGGCAGCGTCGTACACCATCGGTTCGGTCAGGCGGCCGTGCTGCTCCAGTGCGTAGTCCGATTGTTCCAGCAGCTGCGTGACGGTATGGCTGGCAAACAGCTCCGGGCCGGCGCGGCGGCTGGTCGCTTCCGCGGCGACGGCCTTGGCGCCGTTTTCGCAAAAGGCAAACGTGGAAGCGTGGTTGCGGTCGGGCCAGGCGCAGCCGGGGCAATCGAAGCCGTCCGGCTGGTTTTGCGCCAGCAGCGCTTTCAGATTGCCGGGCGCCACCCGTTCCTGGCGCAGGCTGATGGCCACGTGTTTCAAGGCATCCCAGCCGGCGGCCGGCTTGGTATAGGGCGTGATGTGGGGGGCGTCCTGGTCTTTCATCCTGTCTTCCTGCTGGGTGAGTGTGGTAATTATGCACGATCCCCGCATGACATTGACTTGCGTCATGGAAATGACATTCGGCTGTCATTTTCCTGACATATTAGGCAAGTACGCTGGAGTCGTCTTGATCACAGGGATGAAACCATGCAAAACATAATCGCATCAAACGAAGCCAAGGCCCGGCCGGTTCAACTGGTGCTGAGCCAGGCCACGACAGCGGCGGAATTGCGCGAAGTCCAGCGTTTGCGTTACAAGGTGTTTATCGAGACCATGGGCCTGACGTCGCTGGCCAACGCCGATGGCCTCGACAGCGATGAATTTGACGCGCATTGCGATCATCTGATCGTGCGCGATGCCGATACCTTGAAAGTGGTGGGCACCTACCGCGTGCTGAGCGCAGCCAAGGCGGCCAAGATCGGCCGGTTGTATTCGGAAAATGAGTTCGACCTGAGCCGCCTGAAGAACCTGCGCGGACGCATGGTCGAAGCGGGCCGCGCGTGCATCCACCCGAAATACCGGGGCGGCAGCGTGATCATGCTGCTGTGGTCGGGACTGGCCGAGTACATGCGCCGCGAGCGCTGCGACTACCTGGTCGGCTGCGCCAGCATCAGCCTGGCCGATGGCGGGCATAACGCCGTCGCCGTGTACCAGGCGCTGGCGGAAAAGCACATGGCCCCAAGCGAGTACCGCGTCACGCCGCACCTGCCTTTCCCCATCCACCAGGTGGAAGCGGCGCACAAGCCGCAGGTGCCGCCGCTGATCAAGGGCTATCTGCGTTCGGGTGCCTGGATTTGCGGCGAACCGGCCTGGGACCCTGATTTCGAAAGCGCCGACATGTTCATGATGATGCCGCTGGCGAATCTGGATGAGCGCTATGCGCGCCATTACGGCGTGGTGCCTGCTTAAGGCTGCAAAGGCGAATGCCGGGCAGTGGGGCCAGCCTCGCTACTCCCAGCGTGGCCAGGCAGGCATCGGTCATGGCGCGCTGGAACTGCCCCCACCGGCGCGGGCCAGGCGTGCCGGCAAGGCCCTGTAGTGTCCCAGCAGCGCCAGGCGCTGCGCCGTGGGCGCCAATTGCACCAGCAGGTCGAAATGCTGCCGTCCGTCGCGCAGCAGTTGCCGTCCCTGCGCCGGGTCGGCCACGGCCGGCACGTCGGTGTCGGCGCCCGCCTCGATGCCGCCCAGCGCATCGCCGGTTCCGCCCAATGCGCCAGCGGGCCGCGATGGCTGCCTGCGCGCCCATTTGAATGAAGGCGGTTGCGAGGATGGCGGCCAGCGTTGACCACGGCGCGATGGCGTTCGGGCACATGTCGCCCAGGTGCATCGCTGGGGTGCGCTTGAAATCAGTGGTTAAAAGCTGACCTTGATGCCTGCGGAGACGATGCGTGTTGTGTCAGATTACGTTTGAGTGGAAATGCTGGCTGGCAGGGGGCAATGCGGAGTGAAAGCGGGAAGGGGATGGTGCTGGAGCGGGTGGGCAGAGAAACGGTCAGCATGGTTTGGGCTGGGTCTCTTCGCTATCGTGCACGGATGTTGTGCGGTGAGCGAACTACGCGAATTACATGGCAAAATTTCAAGGCGCCGGGGACCTGGGTGCCTGGCATGGCATTACAACAGCGTGTGACTCAATGGACTGGCGTGGCGGACAGTTCCTTCAGTTCGCGGATGGTGATGTCCGATTTTTCATGCATGCGCAATAAAATCGTTGCACCGACCGACAGTTTGCCGTGACGAATCTTGCTGATGATGGGGGGCTGCACTTCCAGAACACGGCACAGTTCCGCATCATTTTTCAGGTTCATCTTCTCGATCAGGGTATCGAGCAGCTTGTTGGGCACAAAACTCGATGGTTCGAGCGCACGCGCCCGGTTCATCGCTTCAATCATTTCCAGCTTCTTTTGCCGAACGTTCATTTACTCCTCCTTCAGGTTATGCAAGGGACGAGACCACACTGATGCAGTCCCGGCTATAGTTCGTCATCGCAGTACAGCTGTCTGGGTGACGTGACAACATTCGCGTTAAAACATTGATAACCAGGCAAGTGTTTTCAATAATACTACGATAACAAAACTTGTGACAGATGGTCAGTTAAATTAACTGATTGTTTGATTAATTTGCTTGACGGTTGTTGTATTTTGTAAGCCGTTTTTCGTCAGGATCATGGTTCTGTCCGCCATTTCGGCGGCGGCCAGCGAATGCGTGACCATGATCGCGCAACTGCCGTTGGCCTTGATTTCAGCGCGCAGCAATTGCAGGATGCTGTGCGCCGTATCGGGATCGAGGTTGCCGGTAGGCTCATCGGCCAACACCAGCGCCGGCTTGTGCACGAGCGCGCGGGCAATGGCCACGCGCTGCATTTCGCCGCCCGACAGTTGCTGCGGAAAGTCGCCGCCGCGTCCGCCCAGGCCGACCGCATCGAGCATGCTGGTGGCACGCTCCTGGGGCAGTCCGTTGAGCAGCAGCGGCAGGGCCACGTTTTGCAGCAGGGTCAGGTGCGGCAAGACGTGGAAGGCCTGGAATATAAAGCCCATGCGGGCGCGACGCAGCCGGGTGGCGGCGGCGTCATCGAGGCTGGACATGGCAATGCCGTCCACCAGGATAGGGTGCGCTTCGGCACCCGCATCGGGCGTATCGAGGCCGGCGATCAGGTTCAGCAAGGTCGACTTGCCGACGCCCGAGTCACCCATGATGGCGATGAATTCCCCGGCCTTGAAGCGGCAGGAAATGTTGGCCAGCACGGGACGGGCATGGGCATAGGACTTCGACAGATGGCGCAATTCGAGCATGGTGTTAACGGCTATCGTAAAGGGAGGCACGCGGGGGAGAGGGGGGCCTGGGAACTGCAAAGGGGCGCGGATTGTTTGGCCGGCAATGTGTAGTATACGACAGGCTTATCCTTTTTGCTTGGCAATACCAATTTTGTGTGCGCACTGCTCGTTTGACCTTAAGTTACCTGTCGCACGGCTGGCTTGTGCGGATTCCGCTATGATGGGAAAAAATCATCGGCAATGGCGTCCCCCGTGCCCTGCGCGGCAGCACGCGCACATGCCAGGTGCCAGCCCAGCAAGCCCTTCGTGAACCTTGATAGACGACGCCAGCCCATGACCATGCCATACGCGCAACAGCAGCCAGATTTGTCTCCCGTCAGCAACGTCCCAGTGGCCAGCGCCACTCCTGCAACGATAGTCGAGATCAGCGGCGGCCTGCTGGCGCGCGAGGCCTGGACTTCGCCCAAGTACCTGTACGACGCGCTGGGCTCGACACTGTTCGAAGCCATTTGCGCCTTGCCCGAGTATTATCCGACGCGCACCGAGGCCGCCATCTTCGCCCGCCACGGCGCAGAGATCGCGCACGCCGTGGGGCCGGGCAGCACACTGATCGACCTGGGGGCGGGTAATTGCGCCAAGGCCGCCAGCCTGTTCCCCCTGCTGCACCCGGCCCAGTATGTGGCCGTGGATATTTCCTATGACTTCCTGAGTGAATCGTTGAGCCGGCTGCAGCAGCGCTTTCCGCACATCGAAATGACGGGCCTGGGCCTGGATTTCTCCAGCCGCCTGGACTTGCCCGATAGCGTGCGCGAGGCGCGGCGATTGTTCTTCTATCCTGGTTCGTCGATCGGCAATTTTGCTCCTGAGCAAGCGACCGCCTTCCTGCGCCGCCTGCGCGCGAATGCGGACGGCGATGGCGGCCTGCTGATCGGCGTTGACCTGATCAAGGACGACGCCATCCTCGACGCCGCTTATGACGATGCGCTGGGCGTCACGGCCGCCTTCAACCTGAACATGCTGCGCCACGTGAACGGGCTGATCGGCGCGGACTTCGACGTGCGCGCCTGGCAGCACCATGGCTTTTTCAATGCCGACGAGCGCCGCGTTGAAATGCACCTGGAAGCGCGCAGCGAGCAAGTTGTCCATTGGAAAGGTGGTCAGCGGCGATTCGCAAAAGGCGAACGCATCCATACAGAAGACAGCTATAAATACACGCGCGCAAGCTTCGTCGGCTTGCTGGAGCAGGCGGGGTTTTCCACCGTGCAAGTCTGGACGGACCCGCAGCAGTGGTTTGCCGTCATTTACGCGCGCGTGATCCGTGATTGAGAAGGAAAAGATGCTGATCGATCATTACAACAAGGTGCGCAAGCACTCGCTGCGACTGGCCGAACCCTTGTCCGACGAGGATTGCGGCGCCCAATCGATGCCGGACGCCAGTCCCGTGAAATGGCATCTCGCGCATACCACCTGGTTTTTCGAAACGTTTATTTTGGAAAGCATGGAAGCGGCGTTCACGCCATTTCACCCGGCCTTTCGCGTGCTGTTCAATTCCTATTACAACGGCGTGGGCGAGAAGCATCCGCGCGCCCAGCGTGGCTTGCTGACGCGCCCCGGCATGGCGCAGGTGCGCGCCTACCGGATCGATGTCGATGCGCGCATTGCCCGCCTGCTGGCGAGCGAGCTGGCGCGTCCCGAGCGCGAACGGCTGACCATGCTGCTGGCGCTGGGGCTCGAACACGAGCAGCAGCACCAGGAATTGCTGTTGACGGACGTGAAACACTTGCTGGCGCAGAGCGCCCTCTCTCCCGCTTACCTGGACCCCGCTTATCTGAACAATGCACTGGATAGCGCGGTTGTGCCAGCGCAACAACACGCACAGCCTACCGCCTGGCTCGCGTTTGACGGCGGCCTGGCGCAGATCGGCCATGCGGGTGACGGTTTTTGCTTCGACAATGAATTGCCGCGCCATCCGCAATACGTGGCGCCGTTCGAACTGGCCAGCGCGCTGGTGACGAATGGCGACTATCTGGCCTTCATCGAGGCGGGCGGCTACCGCACGGCGCATTTGTGGCTGGCCGAAGGCTGGGACTGGGTGCGCAGCGCGCAGCTGGAATGCCCGTTGTACTGGCAGCGCGACGAGGCGGGGCAGTGGCAGGAATTCACCTTGTTCGGCTTGCGCCCGCTCGACGTGCAGGCGCCGGCCACCCACTTGTCGCTGTTCGAGGCGGATGCTTACGCGCACTGGGCCGGCGCACGCCTGCCGACGGAAGCGGAGTGGGAAGTGGCGGCGCAAGGTGCCGTGGTGGAAGTGGGCCAGCTGCATCCGGCTGCCGGTGTGCCGGGAGCGGGATTGCGGCAAATGTTTGGCCACTGCTGGCAGTGGACCAGCAGCAGCTACGCGCCGTATCCCGGCTATCGCACGGCGCCCGGGGCGCTGGGCGAATACAACGGCAAGTTCATGCTGAACCAATATGTGCTGCGCGGCTCGTCGTGCGCCACGCCGGCCGGCCATGCGCGCGCCAGCTACCGCAATTTCTTCCCGGCCGGTGCGCGCTGGCAATTTTCCGGCATCCGCCTGGCGCGCCAGGTGGAGTAAGCAACTTAGTGCAAGCGCGGGACGGCGGGCGCATCAGGGCGGGGCGGCGCCTTGGCGATGGTGTTCGGTTCCAGCTTGAACTGGCTGACGAGGGTTTCCAGTTCGCCCGCCTGTTCATGCATGGCTGCGGCTGCCGCGGCCGCCTCTTCGACCAGTGCTGCGTTCTGCTGCGTCGTCTGATCCATCTGCATGATGGCAGCGTTGATCTGCTCGATGCCTTCGCTCTGCTCGTGGTTAGCGACGCTGATTTCACCGACGATGGCGCTGACCCGGCCCACGCTGGCCACCACTTCTTCCATCGTGGCGCCCGCCTGGTTGACCAGCTGCGCGCCTTGCCCCACCCGGTTGACGGAGTCGGCAATCAGTTCCTTGATTTCCTTGGCGGCCTGGCTTGACCTCTGCGCCAGGTTGCGCACTTCGGACGCCACAACGGCAAAGCCGCGTCCCTGTTCGCCCGCACGGGCCGCTTCCACGGCCGCGTTCAGGGCCAGGATATTCGTCTGGAAGGCGATGCCGTCGATGACGGCGATGATGTCGACGATTTTGCGCGAGGAAGCATTGATGGCATCCATGGTGCCGATCACTTCCGTCATGGCCGTGCCGCCGCGCTGCGCGATGGCCGACGCCGAACGGGCCAGGCTGTCCGCCTGGCGCGCATTGTCGCTGTTGCTGCGCACGGTACCCGTCAGTTCGATCATCGACGAGGCCGTTTCTTCCAGTGCGCTGGCCTGCGCTTCCGTGCGGGCCGACAGGTCGGCATTGCCGCTGGCGATCTGGCTCGACGCCACGGCAATCGTGCCCGTGCCGCCGCGCACCTGCCCCACCAGGGTGGCCAGGTTGGTATTCATGTCACGCAGCGCCTGCAGCAACTGGCCCGTTTCATCCTTGCCTTCTGCCACGATTTTACTGCTCAGGTCGCCTGCGGCCACGGTTTGCGCCACGCGCAGGGCGTACGCGATGGGCGTGGTGATCGAGCGCGTGACCCGCCAGGCAAAGAGCACGCCCAGCAGCAGGGCGGCTGTGCCCAGGCTGGCCATCAGCACATTCGCCGCTGAAATATTCTGCTGTATCTGCTGGCCGCCATGCACGACCGCTGCGCGCTGGATTTCGTTCAGGTGGTTCACCGTTTTTTGCAACTGATTCAGGGCGGGCAGGGTATCGTCGCGCACATGCATGGCCGCTTCCGCGCGCCGCCCCGCCACTAGCAGCTTGTCGGCCTGGCTGAACGAGGCGACATAGGCCTTGCGCTGCTGCTTCAGGGTGGCCAGCATTTCCTTACCTTCAGGCAGCACGATCAGGCGGTCGAGGATGGCCAGCGCATCGCTGATGGTAGCCTTGTTGGCATCGATTTCGCCGTGGATGGCGTTGGCGCGGGCTGGATCTTCATGAATGAACAGTTCCAGTACCAGCGCCGCGTTCGAGCGCGTTGTGCTGCGGATGGTGGCGATGGCATCGGCCTTGGCCCAGTCCTTCTCGATGATGGACTCGCTGAGCCCACCGATCTTGTCCAGGCGCAGCAGTCCCGTACCCACCAGCACTGCCATCAGCAGCAGTACCACGCCAAAACCGGCACCCAGGCGCACGCCTATCTTCATATCCGTCAATTTCATTTTTATTCCCTCGGTAGCGAAAGTAATCCTCAGGAAATTATTGGCAATTTATAGCGAACAGAAACAGATGTGATGCTAGGCGCGCTCTGCGACGCAGTGCAAGCACTGCTAGCGGAGGGCAACAAAGCAGCACGCTGTTTATGGAAGCTGGAAATGACAAGAATTTATTGGGGGTTACTTTTAGATCTGTCTCCGGTGGTCTTGTTATGAAACGATTATACGGTTGGCGATACCTTATTTGCACCACTAATTGCCACACAGAAATGAAAAAGCGGCACGGAGATCAAGCCGTACCGCTTTTTCTCCCTGGGGAGTGCGCTGTAAAGTGTTTAGACGGCGCTGGCAGCGACCTCCGCCGCCGATGTCTTTTCGGCTTCCGTCTGTCCGATGCGACGGTTCACGGCAGACAAGACAGCCTTGAACGAGGCGGTGACGATATTGCTGTCGATGGCGGCGCCGAACAGGGTCGGGCCATTATCGAGGCGCAGTTCCACGTAGCAAGCCGCTTGCGCGTTGGCGCCGGAGCCGATCGAGTGCTCATGGTAATCCATCAGCTTGATGTCGAGACCGAGCGCATTCACGAAGGCATCGATGGGTCCGTTACCGCCGCCTTGCAGGGCCAATGGCGTCTGGCGGTGCGACAGGCTGATGTCGATCTGCACGGATTCATCGCTGCTGGTGTCTTCCACCATGCGGTGCGAGGCGTAGGCGTATGGCGCCGTCTGCTGCAGGTATTCCTTCTGGAAGATTTCATGGATATCGTGTGCGGCGATTTCGCGGCCCGTGGCGTCGGCCACGGCTTGCACGGCGCGCGAGAATTCGATCTGCAGGCGGCGCGGCAAGACCAGACCGTATTCCTGTTCCAGCAAATACGCCATGCCGCCCTTGCCGGACTGGCTGTTGACGCGGATCACGGCATCGTAGCTGCGGCCCAGATCGGCTGGATCGATGGGCAAATACGGCACTTCCCAGATGCTGTCCGGTTGTTGCTTGGCAAAACCCTTCTTGATGGCATCCTGGTGCGAGCCGGAAAACGCCGTAAAGACCAGGTCACCCGCATACGGGTGGCGCGGATGGACGGGCAACTGATTGCACTCTTCCACGCACTTGCGCACGGTGTCGATGTCGGAGAAATCCAGGCCCGGGTGCACGCCCTGCGTGTACAAGTTCATCGCCAAAGTGACGAGGTCGACGTTGCCGGTGCGCTCGCCATTGCCGAACAGGCAGCCTTCCACGCGGTCGGCGCCCGCCATCACGGCCAGCTCGGCCGAGGCGACGGCCGTACCGCGGTCGTTATGCGGATGCACGCTGATGATGATGGAATCGCGGCGCGCCAGTTTGCGCGACATCCATTCGATCTGGTCCGCATACACGTTGGGCGTGCTGCATTCCACGGTCGATGGCAAGTTGATGATCATCTTGTTGGCGGGCGTCGGTTTCCAGATGGCGCTGACGGCGTCGCAGATATGCTTGGAGAAATCGAGTTCCGTGGTGGAAAACGATTCCGGCGTGTATTCAAAGCCCCATTCCGTTTCCGGATGCTGCGCCACCAGCTGTTTGACCAAGGTGGTGCCGGTGGTGGCAATCTGCGTGATTTCTTCGCGCGACATGCCGAATACCACCTTGCGGAACACGGGCGCCACGGAGTTGTACAGGTGGACGATGGCGCGCTTGGCGCCGACGACCGATTCCACCGTGCGGCGTATCAATTCTTCGCGCGACTGTGTCAGCACGATGATGGTGACGTCGTCCGGGATGCGGCCTTCATCGACGAGTTTGCGCACGAAGTCGAAATCCGTCTGCGATGCCGATGGAAAGCCCACTTCGATTTCCTTCAGGCCGATGGCGATCAGCATCTCGAAGAACCGCAGCTTCTTTTCCGCGCTCATCGGCTCGATCAGCGACTGGTTGCCGTCGCGCAAGTCGGTGCTCATCCAGATAGGCGGTTTGCTGATGATCTGGTTCGGCCATTGACGGTCGGTCAATTTGACGGGAGGAAAGGCGCGGTATTTGGAAGCTGGGTTTTGCAACATCATGATCGGGTACTCCTGAAGATGGGGGGAATCAATGGTTGTGGCGCAAGCTTGCCGGGCGGCCACGCAACACTAGGCCAGGCAAGCGGTCGGTAGCGGTAGCAGTGCGGCAGCGATGCCAGCAGGGGCGGTCGCAGTGGGGATTACGTGTACGAATGGGGATGGTGCAAACATCATCAAACCTTCCAGGGTTTTTGAAACACGCCGGCGTGTGGCCAGGCGAAGCAATGCGGCAAACTTATGCGCGTGCTAGGGGTAGTCGCGATAGCGACAGCAGGGAAGGGGAGGAATGTTTGAAGGAGGACATGCACTTAATGTACGGGAAGTGGGGCTGGACTGTCAAGCGTTTCCGTTTTACCGCTTATTTACAAGTAACGTACTTGCGCCGCCTGGGCCGGCATTTCCTGCGCCATGCGCGCCAGGATGCGCTGCAGGAGGGCCGCATCGGCGGGCAGCCGTGTGGCGAAGGTTTGCCAGCCGCGCAGTTCCAGCTGTTGCGGCATTGCCACCAGGCCCGTGATGGCATCCCAGAAGGCATCCCAGTTCATGCCATACATGGGAGGAAAGGCCAGCGCGGCCGCCAGGCTGGCATGCAGCTGGCGCGCGGTATTGATATCGCTCAAGTCGATGGTCACAAGGGCTAGTCTGTTCACCATATGCCCTTGAGCAGGTTTTCTCGCATGCCGCCCACCACGGTCTCGTGCTGCGCCAGGATGGCGGGCGCGTCCTTGAACGGTTCAGGATCGAGATACAGGCGCGGCAAGTCGGCCACGGCCACGCCGCGTGGGCCGCCGCGCAGGATCTCGTCGGCGTGTTCCGCAATGGCGTTCACGGCCGCCTGGATGCGCGGCGTGGCGGACGCGGCCAGGCAGGCGGCCAGCGCCTGCTCGAGTTCAGTCTTGGTCGGCGCCTGCGGCAGCACGGGCGCGGCGATCTGTTCCAGCGGCGACATGTTGACGGCCGGCTTGCGATACGCGCGCAGGGTATCGAGCGCCATCAGCCGGTGCGGGCCGCCGCGCTGCAGCCAGCCAACGATGTGTGGCCACGGCGTGCCCAGCAGCGCTGCCGCCACGCCCCATGCTCCTGCCACAGGCGAGCCGATATTGGCGTCGATCCAGTCGATGGCGGCCGGGTTGCCCGTGTAGGCCAGCAGGATGGCGTTCGACGAGCGCAACGCGGGCGCCTGCGTGGCCAGCACGCAAGTCAGCCAGGCGAGGGCGCCGTCGGGCGGCTGCATCGATAACTGTTGCACAAACGGAGCGCTCAGGGCGCGGCTGTCGGCAAATTGATGTTCTGACATAGCGGGAGCAAGTAAAGAAACAAACCAGGCGCCAGTCTAGCAGCCGTTTGGTGGCAGAGTCGGCCCGCACGAACATTCTCACCGCAAACATTTAAGACAGCCTTCAGTGCGGGCAGCCCCGCTTGCGCTACAATCGGCTCTCCTTTGTTGCCACTGCCGCGTGCGGTTCTCTTCTGCCATTATGTTTCCTAAACGCCTGACCCTGCTTGCCCTGGCCGCCTTTGTGCTGGCCGGTTGCGATACCACCGCCCCGAAACCCGTACAAGTATTGACGCCACCCGAGCCCATCGTCGTGCCGCCGCGCAAGATCAAGATCGGCCTGGCGCTGGGCGGTGGCGCGGCGCGCGGCTTCGCGCATATCGGCGTGATCAAGGCGCTCGAATCGCAGGGCATCCACGCCGACATCGTCACCGGCACCAGCGCCGGCAGCGTCGTGGGCGCCTTGTATGCGGCAGGCAACTCGGGCTTTGCCTTGCAAAAGATGGCCTTTGACATGGATGAGGCGGCCATTTCCGACTGGGCCTTGCCCCTGTTTGGCAAGTCGTCCGGCGTATTGAAAGGCGAAGCGCTGCAAAGCTATGTCAACAAGGCTGTCGGCGGCGTGCCGCTGGAAAAACTCAAGATTCCGTTTGGCGTGGTGGCGACCGACCTGAAAAATGGCCAGCCCATCCTGTTCCAGCGCGGCAATACCGGCATGGCCGTGCGCGCCTCGTCGGCCGTACCCGGCGTGTTCCAGCCCGTGACGATCGCCGGCCACACCTACGTCGATGGCGGCCTGGTCGCTCCCGTGCCCGTGCGCTTTGCGCGCGACATGGGCGCCGATTTCATTATCGCCGTGAATATCTCGTCGCAAACGGATACGCAAAAGGCCATCAGTTCGATGGAAGTGATCATGCAGACGTTTGCCATCATGGGCCAGCGCATCAACCAGTTCGAGCTCAAGGATGCGGACGTGGTGATCCAGCCCAGCCTGGGCACCATGAAGGGCAACGATTTCAATAGTCGCAACCAGGCCATTCTGGCGGGCGAGCAGGCGACCTTTGCCGTCATGGCGCAGCTCAAGCAAAAGCTGAAAGCCAAACGCGAACAGTAAGCGATAGCGCTGCTGCGCATTTCGTATACAATTTTGATTCAACATAACAAGGATGCACCATGCAATCGAAACCGATTTTGACCCTGGACGACGTAAAGAAAATCGCTGCCGCCGCCGAAGCGGAAGCGGTCAAGAATAACTGGGCGGTCACGATCGCCATCGTCGATGACGGCGGCCACCTGCTGTGGCTGCAGCGCATGGATGGCGTGGCGCCGATCTCGTCGCACATTGCTCCATCGAAAGCCAAGACGGCCGCGCTGGGCCGCCGCGAGTCGCGCATCTATGAAGAGATGATCAATGGCGGCCGCGTGTCGTTCCTGAGCGCGCCGGAAATCGACGGCTTGCTCGAAGGCGGCGTGCCTATCGTGTTCGACGGTCACTACGTGGGCGCCGTTGGCGTCTCGGGCGTCAAGTCGGCGGAAGATGCGCAAATTGCCAAAGCAGGTATCGCGGCTTTGACAGCCTAAGTAGTAACCGATATTGCTTTGCAAGCCGCCCCGCGCAAGCCGGGCGGCTTTTTTTATGGGGTGCGGTTTTTATGCTGCCATGCAAAAAAATGCCGCCTACTCTACATTTTCTTCCTTGTGGAAAAGCTTCCTTTTGGTTATAATTCAAAGGTTTAGCCAATCACACATATACCGTAGCGACTACCCATCCCCTCATTCAAAATGACCGTTGAAACACCCTGAGTGCATCTGGCTCGGGTAACTAGGCGGTCGGTCTGACGTGGCGCAGCTACGGTAACTTTATCAGGAGTTGCCCTTGCCGCCATTTTTTTCTGGCCCTGCCGTTCCAGCCATATTAGCGCTTGCTGATGGAACGATCTTTAAAGGTTTTTCGATCGGTGCCGCCGGTCATACCACGGGCGAGGTTGTTTTTAACACCTCCATGACCGGGTATCAGGAAATCCTTACCGACCCAAGCTATTGCCGCCAGATGGTCACCCTGACCTATCCGCATATCGGCAATACGGGCGTCAATCCGGAAGATGTCGAGTCTTCCAAGGTACACGCCGCTGGCCTCATCATCCGCGATCTGCCATTGCTGGCATCCAATTTCCGTTCCACGCTCTCCCTGTCCGATTACCTGAAAGCTGAAAATATCGTGGCCATCGCCGGCATCGATACACGCAAGCTCACGCGCATCCTGCGTGAAAAAGGTGCGCAGGGCGGCGCCATCCTCGTCGGCACGCAAGGCAATGAGCCATCCGCCGCACAAGCGCTGGAACTGGCCCGTTCCTTCCCCGGCCTGGCCGGCATGGACCTGGCCAAGGTGGTATCGAGCAAGGCCGCCTACGAGTACCGCGAAACGGAATGGACTTTGGGCGAAGGCTATGGCCAGCTGGCCGACGCGGACGCGAAATACCACGTGGTCGCCTTCGACTACGGCGTCAAGCGCAACATCTTGCGCATGCTGACGGCGCGCGGCTGCAAAGTCACCGTGCTGCCGGCGCAAGCGAGCGCTGCCGACGCCCTGGCACTGAATCCGGACGGCATCTTCCTGTCGAACGGCCCCGGTGACCCGGAACCGTGTGACTACGCCATCGCGGCGACCAAGGAGCTGATCGAGAAGGGTATCCCGACCTTCGGTATCTGCCTCGGCCACCAGATCATGGCTTTGGCTTCCGGCGCGAAGACCCTGAAGATGAAGTTCGGCCACCACGGTGCCAACCACCCGGTACAAGACCTGGAAACCAAGCAAGTCCTGATTACCTCGCAAAACCACGGTTTCGCAGTCGACGCGGCAACCTTGCCCGCAAATTGCCGCGTGACCCATGAATCGTTGTTCGACGGCTCCCTGCAGGGCTTTGCCCGCACGGACAAGCCGGCCTTCTGCTTCCAGGGCCACCCTGAAGCGTCGCCGGGCCCGATGGATGTTGCTTACCTGTTTGACCGCTTCATCAACTTGATGGCTGCGGAGGAGAAAAAGAAAAATGCCTAAACGTTTAGATATTAAAAGTATTCTGATTATTGGCGCTGGCCCGATCGTGATCGGCCAGGCCTGCGAATTCGATTATTCCGGCGCGCAAGCGTGCAAGGCCCTGCGCGAAGAGGGCTATAAAGTCATCCTGGTCAACAGCAATCCTGCGACCATCATGACGGACCCGGAAATGGCCGACGTCACCTACATCGAACCGATCACCTGGTCGGTCGTTGAACGCATCATCGCCAAGGAGCGTCCTGACGCCATCCTGCCGACGATGGGCGGCCAGACGGCACTGAACTGCGCGCTGGACCTGTTCAACAATGGCGTGCTGGCGAAATACAACGTCGAGCTGATCGGCGCATCGCCGGAAGCCATCGACAAGGCCGAAGACCGTTCCAAGTTCAAGGACGCGATGACCAAGATCGGCCTCGGTTCGGCCCGTTCCGGCGTGGCGCACTCGATGGAAGAATCGTGGGCCGTGCAGCGCACGCTGGGCTTCCCGACCATCATCCGTCCATCGTTCACCATGGGCGGTTCCGGCGGCGGCATCGCCTACAACGAAGAAGAATTCGAAACCATCTGCAAGCGCGGCCTGGAAGCCTCGCCGACGAAAGAGTTGCTGATCGAAGAATCGTTGCTGGGCTGGAAAGAGTACGAGATGGAAGTGGTACGCGACAAGGCGGACAACTGCATCATCATTTGCTCGATCGAAAACCTGGACCCGATGGGCGTGCACACGGGCGACTCCATCACGGTGGCGCCAGCGCAAACCCTGACGGACAAGGAATACCAGATCATGCGCAATGCCTCGCTGGCAGTGCTGCGCGAGATCGGCGTCGACACGGGCGGCTCGAACGTGCAATTCTCGATCAACCCCGTCGATGGCCGCATGATCGTCATCGAGATGAACCCGCGCGTATCGCGTTCGTCCGCGCTGGCATCGAAAGCGACGGGTTTCCCGATCGCGAAAATCGCCGCCAAGCTGGCCGTCGGTTTCACTCTGGACGAGCTGCGCAATGAAATCACGGGCGGCGCCACGCCGGCCTCGTTCGAACCGTCGATCGATTACGTCGTCACGAAGATCCCCCGTTTCACGTTCGAGAAATTCCCGACCGCCGACCACCACCTGACGACGCAGATGAAATCCGTCGGCGAAGTGATGGCCATTGGCCGTACCTTCCAGGAATCGTTCCAGAAAGCCTTGCGCGGCCTGGAAGTGGGCGTGGACGGCATGAATGAAAAGACCAAGGACCGCGAAAAGATCGAAGAAGAACTGGGTGAGCCTGGTCCTGAGCGCATCTGGTATGTGGGCGATGCGTTTGCCCAGGGCTTCACCCTGGAAGAAGTGCACAACCTGACCAAGATCGACCCATGGTTCCTGATCCAGATCAAGGAAATCGTCGACCTTGAACTGTGGCTGGACACGCAGAAGCTGGACAGCCTGGACAAGAACACCCTGTACAAGTTGAAACAGAAGGGCTTCTCGGACCGCCGCCTGGGCTTTTTGCTGCAGACGACCGACACGGCCGTGCGCCAGCAGCGCCATGCGCTGAACATTCGTCCCGTCTACAAGCGCGTCGACACGTGCGCGGCGGAATTTTCGACCGACACGGCGTACATGTATTCCACGTACGACGAAGAGTGCGAATCGAATCCGACCGACAAGAAAAAGATCATGGTGCTGGGCGGTGGCCCGAACCGTATCGGCCAGGGTATCGAATTTGACTATTGCTGCGTTCACGCGGCCCTCGCCATGCGCGAAGACGGCTACGAAACCATCATGGTCAATTGCAATCCAGAAACGGTTTCGACCGACTACGATACTTCGGACCGCCTGTACTTCGAGTCCTTGACGCTGGAAGACGTGCTGGAAATCGTCGCCATCGAAAAACCGGTGGGCGTGATCGTGCAGTACGGCGGCCAGACCCCGCTGAAACTGGCGCTGGACCTGGAAGCGAATGGCGTGCCCATCATCGGCACTTCGCCCGACATGATCGATGCGGCCGAAGACCGCGAGCGTTTCCAGCAAATGCTGCACAAGCTGGAGCTGCGCCAGCCGCCTAACCGCACCGCGCGCACGGAAGCCGACGCTTTGGCGCTGGCGCAGGAAATCGGCTACCCGCTGGTCGTGCGTCCATCGTACGTGCTGGGCGGGCGCGCCATGGAAATCGTCCATGAGCAACGCGACCTCGAGCGCTACATGCGCGAAGCCGTCAAGGTCTCGCACGATTCGCCTGTGTTGCTGGACCGCTTCCTGAACGACGCCATCGAATGCGACGTCGATTGCATCTCCGACGGCGAAACGACGTTTATCGGCGGCGTGATGGAACACATCGAACAGGCTGGCGTGCACTCGGGCGACTCGGCTTGCTCCTTGCCGCCGTACTCGCTGTCGCAAGAAACCATTGATGAACTGAAACGCCAGACGGCGCTGATGGCCAAGGGCTTGAATGTGGTCGGCCTGATGAACGTGCAGTTCGCCATTCAGAAGCAGGAAATCGATGGCGAAATGAAAGATGTCGTCTTCGTGCTGGAAGTCAACCCGCGCGCTTCGCGCACCGTGCCTTTCGTCTCGAAAGCCACCGGTTTGCAACTGGCGAAGATTGCCGCGCGCTGCATGGTCGGCCAATCGCTGGCCTCGCAAGGCATCACGCAGGAAGTCGTGCCGCCATACTTCAGCGTCAAGGAAGCTGTGTTCCCGTTCGTCAAGTTCCCGGGCGTGGACACCATCCTGGGCCCTGAAATGAAATCGACGGGCGAAGTCATGGGCGTTGGCCTGACGTTCGGCGAAGCGTTCGTGAAATCGCAACTGGGCGCCGGCGTGAACCTGCCAAAATCGGGCAAGGTCTTCATCAGCGTGAAAGCGTCGGACAAGCCGCGCGCCGTGCAAGTGGCGCGCGACCTGGTCGAGTCCGGTTTCACCGTGGTCGCCACCAAGGGCACCGCCGCCGTGATCGCTGCTGCCGGCATCGCCGTCACGCCAGTGAACAAGGTGATCGAAGGCCGTCCGCACATCGTCGACATGATCAAGAACCATGAAATCGTGCTGGTGATCAACACCGTGGAAGAAAAGCGCAGCGCCATCGTCGATTCGCGGGCGATCCGCACGTCGGCCCTGGCCTCGCGCGTGACGACCTACACGACCATCGCCGGCGCGGAAGCGGCCGTCGAAGGCATCCGTCACCTCGATGAGTTGCGTGTGTACGATTTGCAAGGCTTGCACAAGACCCTGCAGCAAGCTGAATAGTCCGCGTGTCATTTGCAGTGGCCGCCGTTAGGCGGTACACTGCATGCTTATCAACCACAGAGTTCCGTGCAGAGCAGCGCGCGGCCTCTGTGGTTTTCACTTGGTAAGTCCGTTAAGCGTGACAAAACGCTGCAACGGCACCGATAACTAGCAGATAGTAGAGATAACATGACCTCAGTCCCATTGACCACATACGGTGCAGAACTTCTGAAAGAAGAGCTGCATCATTTGAAGACCAAGGAACGCCGCATCGTCATCGATGCGATCGCCGAAGCGCGTTCGCACGGCGACCTGTCGGAAAACGCCGAGTACGACGCCGCCAAGGAGCGCCAGGCGTTCGTGGAAGGCCGCATCGCCGAGCTCGAAGGCAAGCTGGGCGCAGCGCAAATCATCGACCCGACCGCGCTTGACGCGGAAGGCCGCGTGGTGTTTGCCTCGACCGTGAACCTGGAAGACCTGGAATCGGGCCAGAAAGTCACCTACCAGATCGTCGGCCTCGATGAAGCCGACCTGAAGATGAACAAGGTTTCCGTGACGTCCCCGATCGCCCGCGCGCTGATCGGCAAGTACGCCGGCGACGTGGTGGAGGTGCAGGCGCCGTCCGGCCCGCGCGAATACGAAATCCTGGAAGTACTGTACATCTGATGCTCGCCCGCGTGCGCTTCCTCGTTGCCTCCCTGTGGGCGGGCAGCCTGTGGACCATCGGCTTCATCGTGGCGCCCACGCTGTTTGGCACCTTGAGCGACCGTGTGCTGGCCGGTAATATCGCCGGCAGCATGTTTCGCGCCGAAGCCTGGCTGTCCATCGCCTGTGCGTTGGTGCTGCTGGCCTTGCTGCAATGGGGTGCGGGCGCGCTGGCGCTGAAGCGCCGTCGCCTGCTGGCCGCGCTGGTGCTGTCCATGCTGGTGTGTGCGCTGCTCAGCCATTTTGGCATCTCGCCCCTGATGGCTGAACTCAAGGCGCAAGCCCAGGGTTCATCTGGCTTCATGGACGAAGCCATGCGCAGCCGCTTCGGCATGCTGCATGGCGTGTCGACCGTGATCTTTGCCGTGCAAAGCTTGCTGGCGGGCGTGCTGATCTGGAAACAACAGTAGTTTGATGCCAGTAAAGTAATCACATGAAAAAAGCGGAGCAGGGGATATCCCGTGCTCCGCTTCTTGTTTCAAGCCCGGCAGCCTTGCGGTTGCCGGGTGAACAGGCTTACTTGCTGCCCAGTGCGCTTTTCTTGGCGCTTTTCTGACGTGGCTTGGCACGCTTGATGGAACCGCCTTCGGTAACGCGCTCATTGCCCTTGATCATGACTTTCGTCACGCTGGGGCGCTTGGTGCCGCTGGCGCTGGCCTTGACGATGGTCACTTCGCGCATGCCTTTGCCGGCGCTGACCTTCTCCTTAACCACTTCTTTTTTCGGACGGTAGATTACCAGCAGTTTGCCAATATGTTGTACCGGGGCGGCGCCGAGATTGCCGCAAATCGTATCGTACATTCCGACGCGGGCTTCGCGGTCGTCGCCGAACACGCGGACTTTAATCAGACCGTGCGAATCCAGGCCAAGGTCGATCTCTTTGAGGACAGCAGGTGTCAAGCCCGCTTCGCCAATGATGACGATAGGCTTCAGCGCGTGTGCTTCGGCGCGCAGTGCGCTGCGCTCTACGGGTGTAAGTTTTAGCATAATAATATTTAGTAATTCCCTTAAAAGCAGTATTCTACGCGAATGGCAAAGAAGAAATTAAACAAAAACTGGTTGCACGACCACATAAATGATCCTTATGTGAAGTTGGCGCAAAAAGAGGGCTACCGCGCCCGGGCAGCATACAAGCTCAAAGAAATCGATGAAGACGAAAAACTGATCAAACCTGGCCAGGTGATTGTCGACCTTGGTTGCACTCCGGGCAGCTGGGCCCAGTACACGCGGCGCAAGCTGGCTGGCAAGGACGGCGGCGGGGTCAATGGTACCCTGATTGGCCTGGACATGCTGGAAATGGAGCCGATCGCCGACTTCCACTTCATTCAGGGCGACTTCCGCGAGGCGCGCGTGCTGCGTCAGCTGGAGGTGGTGTTGCAAGGACGCAAGGTTGACGTGGTCTTGTCGGACATGGCACCCAACCTGTCGGGCATCGCCACGGCGGACGCTGCGCGCATGGAACACCTGATCGACCTGGCTATCGAATTTTCGCAATTGCATTTGAAACCATCGGGCGTTTTGCTGGTGAAATGCTTCAAAGACATGGGTTTCAGCCAGATCGTGGAAAAATTCCGCGCTGAATTCAAGGTCGTGGTGCAGAAAAAGCCCAAGGCCAGCCGCGATAAATCGTCAGAAATCTTCCTGATGGGGCGTGGCCTCAAGAATCCGCTGAAAAATGCCGCGCAAGAAGATGATTCCACCCTTGATATTTAAGCGGGAATCCGCACATGGGAACGAGAAGTGCAGTAGCGTCTGATGGCATAAAAGCCTAAATTGTTTATACTGCATTTTTTTTGCGTGAACGCGTTTTTTCGCGCGCACGGATCGGCGGGCTTTGGCACGGCCCGCTTATTGCGAGTAAAATCGTGTTTCTAGCTATTGGTAAAGAGATGCGCACTGCATCCAAGGAGTCTTCGTGAATAACATGTTTTCCAAATCTGCCATCTGGGTAGTCGTATTGCTGCTGTTGTTCATGCTGTTCAAGCAATTCGACAGTCATGGCGCCACAGGCGGCAGCAAGGCCATCGCTTATTCCGATTTGCTGGATGAAGTCAAAGCCAAGCGCGTCAAGGATGTCGTGATCGAAGGTTCGTCGATCACCGCCAAGCTGATGGACGACAGCAAGGTGCGTACCACCGCTACCAGTCTCGACAAGGGCCTGATCGGCGATCTGCGCGACAATGGCGTGCATTTCGATGTGCGCCCGCCTGAGGAAGCGTCGTTCCTGCAAACTATTTTTGTATCCTGGTTCCCCATGCTGCTGTTGATCGGCGTCTGGGTCTTCTTCATGCGTCAGATGCAAGGCGGCGGCAAGGGCGGGGCATTCTCGTTCGGCAAGTCGAAGGCGCGCATGATGGATGAAGCCAGCAACACCGTCACCTTCGCCGATGTCGCCGGTTGCGATGAAGCGAAAGAAGAAGTCAACGAAGTGGTCGACTTCCTCAAGGACCCGAGCAAATTCCAGAAACTGGGCGGCCGCATTCCACGCGGCGTGCTGATGGTCGGCCCTCCGGGCACGGGTAAAACCCTGCTGGCGCGCGCCATCGCCGGCGAAGCCAAGGTCCCGTTCTTCTCGATTTCCGGTTCCGACTTCGTGGAAATGTTCGTTGGCGTGGGTGCCTCCCGCGTGCGTGATATGTTCGAAAACGCGAAAAAGCATTCGCCGTGCATCATCTTCATCGATGAGATCGACGCTGTCGGCCGTCACCGCGGTGCCGGCATGGGCGGCGGCAATGACGAGCGCGAACAGACCTTGAACCAGTTGCTGGTCGAGATGGACGGTTTTGAAGCGAACTCCGGCGTAATCGTCGTGGCCGCCACCAACCGCGCCGACGTGCTCGACAAAGCCTTGCTGCGTCCGGGCCGTTTCGACCGCCAGGTTTCCGTCGGCTTGCCCGATATCCGCGGCCGCGAGCAGATCTTGAACGTGCACATGCGTAAAGTACCTATCAGTACCGACGTGAAAGCCGATATCCTGGCCCGCGGCACCCCTGGTTTCTCGGGTGCTGACCTGGCCAACCTGGTCAACGAAGCAGCCCTGTTTGCCGCCCGTCGCAGCAAGCGCCTGGTGGAAATGGCCGACTTCGAAGATGCGAAAGACAAGATCTACATGGGTCCTGAGCGTAAATCGATGATCATCCGCGAGGAAGAGCGTCGCAATACGGCTTACCATGAGTCCGGTCACGCAGTCGTCGCCAAGCTGCTGCCGAAAGCCGATCCCGTGCATAAAGTAACGATCATGCCGCGCGGCTGGGCCCTGGGCCTGACCTGGCAGTTGCCGGAACACGACAACTTGTCCGCCTACAAGGACAAGATGCTGGAAGAAATTTCCATCCTGTTCGGTGGCCGTATCGCCGAAGAGATTTTCGTGGGACAAATGTCCACCGGTGCGTCGAACGACTTCTCGCGCGCCACCAAGCTGGCCCGTTCCATGGTGACTCGCTTCGGCATGTCCGACAGCATGGGCGTGATGGTCTACGAAGACAGCGAAAACGAAGGCTTCTTCGGTGGCGCCAGCAAGACGATCTCGGAAGCGACCCAGCAAAAGGTCGATGCTGAAATTCGCAACATTCTTGACAAGCAATATGCTCTGGCGCGCACCTTACTGGAAAGCAACCGAGACAAGGTCGAAATGATGACCAAGGCTTTGCTGGAATGGGAAACCATTGATGCAGAGCAAATCAATGACATCATGGCAGGCCTGGAGCCGCGTCCGCCGAAGGTCATCCCGCCACGCCGCAATGCGGGCGGTGACAGCGGCACGGGCGGCATCTCGCCAAACGTGACGGCGCCAGCCTGATAGCGGCCGCCCTGACGGGCGGCACGCAAGGGTATGGCAAGAACGAGGGTAAGGAGCGATCCTTGCCCTTTTTCGTTGGCGCGCCAGTTTTTTCCTGACGACTACAAAGATTCACATGCGACACTATTTGCAATTCGGCCGCTTCGGCTTCAACCTGTCGGGCACGCAGGCGCTGGTGATGGGTATCCTGAACATCACGCCCGACTCGTTTTCCGATGCGGGCCAGTATCAACACCTGGAATTTGCCCTC
This sequence comes from Janthinobacterium pasteuri, assembly GCF_051380775.1. Lineage (NCBI taxonomy): Bacteria > Pseudomonadati > Pseudomonadota > Betaproteobacteria > Burkholderiales > Oxalobacteraceae > Janthinobacterium > Janthinobacterium pasteuri. Next base: position 146,264 of record NZ_JBNYXS010000005.1, read on the forward strand.
TCGCGCGCCGAGCAGATGATGCTTGATGGCGTCGACATCATCGACATCGGCGGCGAATCGAGTCGCCCCGGCGCGCCGCCGCTGCCGCTGCAGGACGAGTTGCAGCGCGTCATGCCGGTGCTGTATGCCTTGCGCGACTGCGGCAAGCCCCTGTCCGTCGACACGTATAAACCCGAAGTGATGCGCGAAGCCATCCTGGCGGGTGCCGACATGATCAACGACATCAACGGTTTCCGCGCGCCAGGCGCCATCGATGCCGTGCGGGACAGCGATTGCGCGCTGTGCATCATGCACATGCAAAGCGTGCCGCAAACCATGCAGGACCAGCCCCAATATGAGGATGTGGTGCGCGAAGTCATCGACTTCCTGCGCCGGCGTATCGATACCCTCACGGCGGCCGGTATCGCCCGCGAGCGCCTGTGCGTCGATCCCGGCTTTGGCTTTGGCAAGACGGTGGAGCAGAACTATGCCTTGCTGCGCGCCACTTCTCAATTGCGTAGCGAACTGGGCCTGCCCGTGCTGGCCGGCCTGTCGCGCAAATCGATGATCGGCGCCGTGACGGGACGTCCCGTCGAGCAGCGCCTGGCCGGCAGCATCGCCGGCGCACTTGCTGCGGTAGCGCAAGGCGCAGAAATTGTCCGTGTGCATGATGTGGCAGAGACGGTCGATGCGCTGAAGGTCTGGCGCATGGCGCACTGAGCCTGTAAGATTCATTATAAACAACAAAAAGAGAAATATATGACACGTAAATATTTTGGTACCGATGGTATCCGTGGCCTGGTGGGCGCCGCTCCGATTACTCCCGATTTCGTCATGCGTCTCGGTTATGCGGCCGGCAAGGTGCTGGCCAAGTCGCAAGGCGGCAAGGCACATCCGACCGTACTGATCGGCAAGGACACGCGCATTTCCGGCTACATGCTGGAAGCGGCGCTGGAAGCGGGCCTGTCGGCGGCCGGCGTGGATGTGATGCTGGCCGGCCCCATGCCGACGCCGGCGATTGCCTACCTGACGCGGGCGCTGCGCCTGTCGGCCGGGGTGGTCATTTCCGCCTCGCACAATCCTTACCATGACAATGGCATCAAGTTCTTTTCCGGCCAGGGCACCAAGCTGCCCGATAGCGTGGAACTGGAAATCGAAGCGGCGCTCGACGAGCCCATGGCTTGCGTGCCGTCGGACAAGTTGGGCCGCGCCAAGCGCCTGGACGATGCCCAGGGCCGTTACATCGAGTTTTGCAAGAGCACCTTCCCGAACGAGCTGGACTTGCGCGGCCTGAAGATCGTCGTCGATTGTGCGCACGGCGCCGCCTACCATATCGCCCCGCACGTGTTTCATGAGCTGGGCGCGGAAGTCATCGCCATCGGCAACAAGCCCGATGGCTTCAACATCAATGCGGGCTTTGGCGCGACGGCAACAAAAGCCATGGCTGCTGCCGTCATCGAACACGGCGCGGACCTCGGCATCGCCCTCGACGGCGATGCCGATCGCCTGATCATGTGCGATGCCACGGGGCGTTTGTATAACGGCGACGAGTTGTTGTATGTCATGGTCAAGGACCGCCTGGCGACGGGCCCCGTGGCTGGCGCCGTGGGCACCCTGATGACCAACATGGCGCTGGAAGTGCTGTTCAAGCAGCAGGGCATCGGCTTTGCGCGCGCCAAGGTGGGTGACCGCTACGTGCTGGAAGTCATGAAGGAAAAGGGCTGGTTACTGGGCGGCGAGGGTTCCGGCCATTTGCTGTGCCTGGACCGCCATACGACGGGCGACGGCATCGTCTCCGCGCTGCAGGTATTGTCCGCGCTCAAGCGCAGCGGCCAGAGCTTGCAGCAATGCCTGGCCGAACTGGTGCTGTTCCCGCAAACCCTGATCAACCTGCGCGTGGCGCCCGGTTTTGACTGGCAAAAAAATGCCGCCATGGTGGCCGAGAAAGAACGGGTCGAGGCTGAACTGGGCGACACGGGCCGCGTGCTGATCCGCGCTTCGGGCACGGAACCGCTGATCCGCGTGATGGTCGAGGCGAAAGACAAGGAGATGGCTGAATCGATGGCGCGCCGCATCGCCGATACAGTTACGGCGTAAGAGGCAAGAACCGATAGTTATTTCCATCTAATTCGCCTGGGGCAATTGACGAAATTGGGTGGGGGCGTTATTATCTTGTCTTCGGAGTGTGGCGCAGCCCGGTAGCGCACCTGGTTTGGGACCAGGGGGTCCAAGGTTCGAATCCTTGTACTCCGACCAAAGTCATAAGCGGGCTGTCAGAAATGACAGCCCGTTTTCTATTCCGCGCAGGCATTTCATTGCCGGTGCGCATGGATTAAAATACTGCACCTTTCCGCCCATCGTTCAACGGATAGGACAACGGTCTTCTAAACCGTGAATGGGGGTTCGATTCCCTCTGGGCGGACCAGTTTCATACTGGCCACGGCTTGCGCCATGCGGCCGCATACTTCTCTCTTCCTGTCTATCCGCAAGCGGCCCTAAGGCTGCGCAAACAGCACCACGCTCAGCAAATACAGCAGCGGCACCGCGCACAGCAGCGCAGAACACAGCGATAGCACTTTCTTGCTTGCCATGCGCGCCAGGCGCAGCCGTTCGCGTACAGGAAAATGCTGGCGCAGCAGGCTGCGTGCGCGTGGCTGGAATGGGGTTTCATGCATAGAGGCTCCTTCGCAAGGGTGGCTGTGGTGCCAGCCAGCATAGCGAGAGGGGCATAAAGACGGTGTAAAGAGTCAGGCGCGGCGTGTATGTGCGCTGTAAACGCTGCGCTTATTTTTCGCTGTCCTCGGGACTCTTGCCAAAAAGGCGGTCCTTGGCATTGAGCAGCTTTTGCACCTTGGCGCCCATTTTCATCAGTTGCGCCATCGATTCGGGCGACAGGCGCTGCAAGTCGTCGAACCAGGTGTTGGCCAGGTCGACCAGTTCATACATTTCGCGCATGCGCTCTTGCGCATACTGGTCCACGGGTTCCGTGGCCGGCGCCAGCAGCGATTCGCGCAGCACTGTCAGGGTGGGTGCCACTTCACGGCGGCGGCGTTCGGCGGCCACCACACGAAAGATTTGCCACACATCGCCCAGCGAGGAAAAATACTCGCGCCGGTCGCCCGGGATGCGCGACTGGCGGATCAAGCCCCATCCCTGCAATTCTTTCAGGCCAATGCTCACGTTCGAGCGTGAAAAACTCAGGTGTTCCGCGATTTCGTCTGCGTGCAATGGGTGCTCGGCGACAAACAACAAGGCGTACACTTGTCCCACCGTACGGTTAAAGCCCCAGCGGCTGCCCATCTCGCCGAAATGGCTGACAAAGGTCAGGATCAGCGGCGTCATTTGGATATGTTGAGTTTTCATAATTATCTGAATTTTTTCACGCCACACCCGCAGGGTCAATTGATATATGTCATGTTTCGCAGTATTATACAAAAAATCGAATTTACAGAAAATTCTGAAAACTCAAGAAGTATAGAAGATGCCGACCACGCCCTTGTCCTTGCCCCGCTTTATTCTTCCCCGTGCCGCCAGCCTGGCGCAAGGTGGAGCCGCCTTGCTGTGGCTGCCGCAAGCGGCTTTGCTGGCCTGGGCCGTGCAAGCCATGCTCGACGGTGCAGTCTGGCGCGCGTCCCTGCTGCCGGCCGCTGGCGTGCTGCTGCTGGGCGTGCTGCGCGCCGGCTGTGAAGCGTGGGGCGCGCGGCGCATGTATGGGGCGGCGCGCGAGCACCTGTCCACCTTGCGCGCACAGGTGGCGCTGGCGCTGGCGCGCCGTTCGCCGCTGGACCGCCAGCGCGCACAGTCGGGCCAGGCGGCCAGCGTCATCGCCGAGCAGGCGGAAGCCATCGTGCCGTATCTGGTGCGCTACAAGCCCGCACGCTGGAAGGTGATGCTCGTGCCGCTCGTGATCCTCGCCGTGGTGGCGCCCCTGTCGTGGATCGCCGCCTTGATCCTGCTCATTGCCGCGCCCCTGATTCCCCTCTTCATGGCCCTGGTGGGCATGGGCGCGCAAGCGGCCAGCCGCGCGCAGATGGTGGAAATGGGCAGCATGAACGCATTTCTATTGGACCGCCTGCGTGGCCTGGCCACCCTGCGCGCGCTCGATGCCGTCGACGCCACGGCCGAACGGCTGGATGAATCGTCGCAATCCGTGCGCCGGCGCACGATGGTGGTGCTGCGCATCGCCTTCCTGTCGTCCGCCGTGCTGGAATTGTTTTCCGCGCTGGGCGTGGCCATGGTGGCGGCGTTTATTGGTTTCTCCTTGCTTGGCAGTATCAATTTTGGTACCTGGGGCCGGGAATTGAGCCTGGGGCAGGGCTTGTTCATCCTGCTGCTGGCGCCCGCATTCTTCGAGCCACTGCGCGAACTGGCCGCCGTCTGGCACGACAAGGCGGCCGGCGAAGCGGGCCTGGCTGGCTTGCACGACCTGGCTGCCGATGGCGTGCCCCTGCCTGGCGCGGAGCTACTGCCTGCCGTCGTCTCCGCCGCCGCCATGGCGGTGGCGCCGCCGCCAGCCGTCGAGCTCCATCAACTGCGCTTTGCCCATCCTGGCGAAGCGCCCGTATTTGACCGCTTCGACTTGCGCGTGCGGGCCGGCGAGCACGTGGCTCTGCTGGGTGCCAGCGGTGCCGGCAAGACCACCTTGCTATCCTTGGTGGCCGGCTTGCTGCCCGCCAGCGGCGGCGATATCCGCATCGGCGGCGTGCGCCTGACCGACAGCACGGTCAATACCTTGCGCCAGCGCATGGCCTGGATGGGCCAGCGCCCCCACGTGTTTGCCGCTTCCGTCAGCCAGAATGTGACTCTGGGCCGCGTGGGCGCGAACGCCGCGCACGTGACGCAGGCGCTGCACCTGGCCGAGCTGGCCGCCGTGGCGCAGGCGCAGCCAGCTGTCATGCTCAGCGATGGCGGCCAGGGCTTGTCCGGCGGCGAAGCCGTGCGCCTGGCCCTGGCCCGCGTGGCACTGCACCCGCATGCCGACCTGCTGCTGGTCGATGAACCGACGGCCCACCTCGACAGCGCAACGGCGGCACGCGTGACCGATGCCTTGCTGGAACTGGCGAAAGGCAAGACGATGATTGTCGCCACGCATGACCCCGTGCTGGCTGGCCGACTGCAGCGTACGGTGCAGGTCGATGCGCAGGTGCAAGTGCAGAAGCAGAAGGAAGAGGCGCGCGCATGAAAAATGCACTTGTGGCGAACCCCGTCCTGCGGCAATTGCTGCTGGCCCAGCCGGGCAAACTGATCGCTGGCGCCATGCTGGCGGCCCTGACGGCGGTGGCCGGCATGGCCTTGCTGGGCCTGTCCGGCTGGTTTATTACCGCCACCTCGATTGCCGGCCTGCATGCTTCGACGGCCATCCTGTTCGACGTATTCGGCCCGTCGGCCGGCATCCGCCTGCTGGCCATCGGCCGCACGGGTTCGCGCTATGCGGAGCGCCTCGTCACGCATGACGCCACGTTCGCCGCGCTGGCCGGCATCCGCGTGCAACTGTTTCGCGGCTGGTCGCGCCCGGAAGCGGCCAGCCGCTTGCTGCGCCAGCCCGCCAAACTGCTGTTCCGCCTGACGGCCGATATCGATGCGCTCGAAGCGCTGTACCTGCGCCTGCTGGTGCCTGCCTTTACGGCGCTGTGCGCGGCCTTGCTGGCCGGCGTGGCACTGGGCGTGATGCAGTGGCAGCTGGGCCTGGGCCTGGCCGCGTGGCTGCTGGCCGCCGGCGGCGGCATCAGCTGGGTCGTGGCGCACCGTGCCCGCCGTCCCGCCATCGTGCGTTCGCGCGCCATCGAAAAATTGCGCTCCGGCACCATCGACCTGGTGGCGGGCCAGACGGACCTGGTGATGGCGGGCCGCATCGACGCCCAGTGCGCCGCGCTGGCGCAGATCGACCGGTCGCTGGCGCAAGCCGATTTCGCCTTGCTGCGCCTGGACACGGCGGCCGGTGCCGCGTATGGCGTGGCTGGCAGCGTGACGTTGTCCGGCGTGCTGCTGGCCGTGGCCGTGCTGGTGCAGCAGCAAACGCTGAACGTGCCGCTGGCAGCGCTGGCCCTGCTGATCGCCCTGACGGCCGTGGAGCCATTTGCGGGATTGCGCCGCGGCGCCCTGGAAGCGGGGCGCATGCTGCTGGCCATGCGCCGCCTGGCGCCGCGCCTCGATGCTCAAGAGGTGGCGCTGCCATCCGCTGACGCCGCACCGGGCTTGCGGCTGGAACACGTCAGCGCCGCGCATGCGGGCAGCAAGGTGGCCATTTTGCATGACGTATCGCTGCACATCGCCGATGGCGAAAGAGTGGCCTTGATCGGTCCCAGCGGTGCGGGCAAGTCCACCTTGCTGGCCCTTGCCGCGCGCGAGCTGGCGCCGCTGTCGGGCAAGGTGAGCGCGCCGCGCGCCTGCCTTTTTACTCAGAAAACGGAACTGTTCCAGGACAGCTTGCGCGACAACCTGCGCCTGGCCAACCCGTCCGCCAGCGATGCGCAGCTGTGGGCTGCGCTGCAATCGGCCGGCCTGGACGAGGAAGTGCGGGCTTTTGCGGGCGGCCTCGATACGCTGCTGGGCGAGGGCGGCCTGGGCTTGTCGGGCGGGCAGGCGCGGCGCTTGGCGCTGGCGCGGCTGTTCCTGCACGAGTCGACCTTGTGGCTGCTGGACGAAGCCACCGAGGCGCTCAATGCGCAGGTGGCACTCGATGTCCTGCAGCGCCTGCGCGCGCGCAGCGAAGGACGTTCCTTGCTGATCGCAACCCACTTGCGGCGCGAAGCGGCGCTGGCAGACCGGCTGGTGAGTCTGCGCGATGGCCGCATCGTGGGTGATGCGCGCCGTGGCACACCAGCGTTCGAGGCGGCGCTGGCCGGCTTGCGCGGCGATTGAAGAAGAATAGGGGAAGGATAGGGGAGACGCAGGCGGCGCTGCCTGATAATTTTGCAGCACTGGCGCCAGGCGAACTGCAGCAGATAGATATCAATTTTACACACAGTAGGGAAACACCAAGGAAATCATATGGACTTCGATATTGTCGCTTTATCCAGACTGCAGTTTGCGCTGACAGCTCTGTACCACTTTATATTCGTTCCTCTGACGATAGGCCTGTCAGTGATCCTCGCCATCATGGAGACGGTGTATGTGATGACGAACCGCACCATCTGGCGCGACATGACCAAGTTCTGGGGTGTCTTGTTCGGCATCAACTTCGCCATGGGCGTAGCGACGGGCATCGTCATGGAATTCCAGTTCGGCATGAACTGGAGCTATTACAGCCATTATGTGGGTGACATTTTCGGCGCGCCGCTGGCCATCGAGGGATTGATGGCCTTCTTCCTGGAAGCGACCTTCGTCGGCCTGTTCTTCTTCGGCTGGGACAAGCTGTCGAAGCGGGGGCACCTGGTCACGACCTGGCTGGTGGCCATCGGCTCGAACTTCTCGGCCCTGTGGATCCTGATCGCCAACGGCTGGATGCAAAATCCCGTCGGCGCGGCCTTCAATCCGCAGACCATGCGCATGGAAGTGACGGACTTCGGCGCCGTGCTGACGAATCCTGTTGCACAGGCGAAATTCGTGCACACGGTGTCGGCTGGCTATACGGCGGCTGCCATCTTCGTGCTGGGTATTTCCGCCTGGTATCTGCTGAAGGGCCGCCATGTGCAGCTGGCCAAGCGCTCGATGACGGTGGCCGCCTCGTTCGGCCTGGCCGCCACGCTGTCGGTGGTGGTGCTCGGTGATGAAAGCGGCTACCTGTCTTCCGAACATCAGAAGATGAAGCTGGCTGCCATCGAAGCCATGTGGACCACGGAACCGGCGCCTGCCGCCTTCACGGCCTTCGGCTTCCCTGACGCGAAAGCGCGCGAGACGCATTACGCCGTGCATATCCCGATGGTGATGGGCTTGATCGGCACGCGTTCACTGACGACGGAAATCCCCGGCATCGAGCAGCTGGTCGACCGCGGCGAGCTGCTGATCCAGGATGGCATCAAGGCCTATGACGCGCTGCAAACCATCCGCAGCGTGGCACCGGGCGCGCCCGTGCCGCAAGAGGCGAAGGATATGTTCGAGTCGAAAGGCCATTCCATGGGTTATGCCTTGCTGCTGAAACGCTATGTCGATGATCCGCGCCAGGCCACGCCCGAGCAGATCCGCAAGGCTGCGCTCGACACCGTGCCGCCCGTGGCGCCCCTGTTCTGGTCCTTCCGCGTGATGGTGGGCCTGGGCATGTTCTTTATCTTGCTGACTGGCACGTTCTTCATCCTGTCGACGCGCCGCACGCTGGACAAGCACCGCTGGCTGTTGAAGCTGGCCGTGTTCGCCATCCCGCTGCCGTGGGTGGCGATTGAAGCGGGCTGGATCGTGGCCGAAGTGGGCCGCCAGCCGTGGGTCATCGAAGGCGTGCTGCCGACGGCCGTGGCCGTCTCTAATCTGGGCGCGACGACTCTGCTCATCACGATTGCCGGCTTTGCCGCTATCTACACCGTGCTGTTGATTATCGAAATGAAGCTCATGCTCAAGGCCATCCGCAAGGGGCCGGAAGAGACAGCGCCGGCCCCCGTGCCAGCAGTTGCCGCCATTCATACTCAACGCGCCTAAGGAGGGCCAGACCATGATTTTGCATGAAATGATTTCTTACGAAACACTGCGCCTGATCTGGTGGCTGCTGATCGGCATCTTGCTGGTGGGCTTTGCCATCACCGACGGCTTCGACCTGGGCACGGGCATCCTGCTGCCTTTCGTCGGCAAGACCGACCTGGAACGCCGCATCGTCATCAACAGTATCGGTCCCGTGTGGGAAGGCAACCAGGTGTGGCTGATCCTCGGTGGCGGCGCCATCTTTGCTGCCTGGCCGCAACTGTACGCCGTCTCGTTCTCGGGCTTTTACCTGGCCATGTTCGTCATCCTCGTGGCGCTGATCGTGCGTCCCGTCGCGTTCAAGTTCCGTAGCAAGCGCGAAGACCCCCGCTGGCGCGCCCGCTGGGACGCGGCCCTGTTCGTGGGTGGCTTCGTGCCGGCCCTGATCTGCGGCGTGGCGATAGGCAACGTGCTGCAGGGCGTGCCGTTCCGTTTCTCGCCGGACATGCACATCTTCTATGACGGCAGTTTCTTTGCGCTGCTCAACCCGTTCGCCTTGTGGTGCGGCCTTGTTTCGGTGGCCATGCTGGTGATGCACGGCGCCACCTGGTTGCAGCTGAAAACGGACGGTGCCGTAGCTGACCGTTCGCGCCGCTACGGCAGCGTGGCAGCGATCGCCACCGTCGTGCTGTATGCACTGGCCGGCGTCGCCCTGTGGCTGTGGGTCGATGGCTACCGCATCACCAGCGCCGTCGTCGTCGATGGTCCGTCGAATCCGATGCTGAAAACGGCGGAAGTGCACGTGGGTGCCTGGTTCCTCAACTTTGCCGCCCATCCGTGGACCTGGATCGCCCCTGCGGTAGGCTTGCTGGGCCCCTTGCTGGCCTTCGCCTTCCTGCGCGCGCGCCGCGAAGTGCCCGCCTTGATGGCCAGCGCGGCCAGCATCGCCGGCATCATCCTCAGCGTGGGCGCGGCCATGTTTCCGTTCATCCTGCCATCGTCGATCGACCCGCGCGCCAGCCTGACTGTGTGGGATTCCTCGTCCAGCCACATGACCCTGTTCATCATGCTGGTCGTCACGGCCATCTTCATTCCCCTCATCGTGGCTTACACCACCTGGGTATATAAAGTGCTGTGGGGCAAGGTTGATGGTAAAGCCATTGCAGACGATAGCGGTCACGCTTACTAAGAACTTACTAAAGGAATTAATTATGTGGTATTTCGCCTGGATACTGGGTCTTCCGCTGGCGGCGACGTTCGCCGTGCTCAATGCGATGTGGTATGAAGTCGCCGATGGCGACACGACGCCCGAGTAATACCGCGACACGCCCAAGCAGGCGCGTGTCGGCTTGACTGGCCCCGCCCGGCGCTTGCGTGCCCGGCGGGGCTGTTACTTTGTATTAAAGCAAAATGAATTCGCCGCGGATGCGCAGCTTCATGCCGCGCGGCGCATCGGCGCCCGCCGCCACGGCCCAGGCCGTGATCCATTGCGCGCAGCGTTCGCGCTCGGCCGCATCGTGCAAGCATTGCAAGCGCGCATCGGCCCTGTCGATGCGCTGCGCCAGGTACAGGCGCTGGCCCAGGGAGTCCGTCTTTTTGCTGTAATGCTGCATGGCGATTCCTTTCCGCGTGGTAACTTCGTTTGCTCATGGCATAGCCATGTACGCGGAGGCGGGGCGTCTGGATTCAGTTCAGGCAAACCACCGCAAGGGTGGCTGGTAGGGCATGCCCTCAGGCGGTGGGCTTGGAGGCAGGTTTTGGGGTGGCAATGGCAATCGGGTCGCTGGCCGGAAAGCTTTCCTTCAGTGCTTCATCGAGCGCTTGCTCGGCATGGCTTTCGCTGGCAGGCGTGGGCGAATCGCGCTCCGGTGGCGGGGCGGGCGTGGTGGCGGCGTTGGTGCTGGAATGCATGGTCATCCCCTTGCTGTGGTGCGCCAGGCGGCCGGAATGGCCATGGCGCGTGCAGAAGCTTCCAGCCTAGCACATCGCGCAAAAAAAGCGCGCCCGCTGCGCCTGCCCAAGGGAATGGGGGCGGCGTCTGCTACACTGCGCTCCACTTTTATCGATGGAACCGCCATGACTTCCCTTCCTTTGCCGTACCGCGCCACCGCCTTTGACGCCTGTGCCTGGCTGGCGCAACAGACAGGCACGCCGTGGACCCTGGCGCGCCTGCTGGAGCAGGGCGGCTTGCCATACGTCTGGATCGATTACAGCGCAGAGTGGGCCGAGCTCTTCCATGACGGCGTGACGCGCTACGCGGCGCCCGTCGTGTTCATCGGCGACAAGCAGCACCTGGCCTCGGGTGCCGGCGACGTGTGGCTGCGTTTTACGCGTGACTCCGGCAATCTCGCCATCGAACTGAAGGCACCGGGCTTGCGGGTGCCGGTCGATGGCTTGCACTTCCAGGAGCGCGATCTGTTGCGTTTGCTCAAGGAGTTGCAGCATCCGCAGCCGGCCGAGCCGGAAGCCGGAACTGACAACGCAGCGCCGTTTGTCTTGCCCAGCGCCTTGAAGGGCCTGGGGCGCGAACAGATTTTGATGGCCTTTGCCGGCGTGGGCAAGGTCGACCTGGACAAAGGCATGGCCAGTGGCGTGGGCATCTTTGGCGATGATGGAGCGCGCGTGCGCAAGAATTCGCGGGGCGGCAAGAACAGCCACCTGTGGCATCCCGTTACACTGGCGTTCGGCTTGCACGATGTGCACCGCGTGCCGATGGCGCACCTGAAGAAGGCGTTCGCCACGCAGCCCTTGCTGCGCGAATGGAAGGCGGACTGGCTGGAATCGCTGCGTCTGCTGGGCGAGTAAAGGGCAGGGACAGTCCTACAATTCGATGGGCGCGACTTCGGTGCCGATATCGGGCGCCGCGTAATGCATGCTGAAATACACGAAAGCGCCAATATTGAGGGCGACCGTGATCCAGAACAGGATGCGGAACGAACGCTTGCTGGACTTGTGGCGCAGCCATTGCTGGGCCAGCACGGCACCCGGCCAGCCGCACAGCAGTCCCAGCAGCAGCAAGGTGCGTTCCGAGGTGCGCCAGCGGCCCTGTTTTGCGGCCGACTTGTCGATCGCGTAGGCGACGAAACAGCTGATGCTCAGCACGCCATACACGAGGGCGACCAGGGCTGGAATGTGGAAAAAGAATGTGGCCAGTAAATAGAGAACGACAAAGAACAGGATGACAAGGTAGGGCATATAAAGTGTTGGCTTGAGCGGAGGGCGTGAGTATCCCACAAGGGGAGCGATGCCGCAGCCTAAAACAAACAGCCTTGCGCCGTATCGATGTGCACGGCGCGGCGGCGGGCGTGGCCCGTTTTCAGTGCTTCGCGGTCGCTGGACAGGGTGATGCCTTCCAATGCCAACAGGCTTACCTTGGCATGCAGGCCGCCCGCAAAGCCCGTCAACTCGCCCGTGGCGCCGATGACGCGGTGGCAGGGCGCGATGATCGAGATGGGATTCTTGCCGTTGGCGGCGCGCACGGCGGCGGGGCGGCCGATCTGGCGAGCGATCTCGCCATAGCTGCGCGTCTGGCCGTACGGTATCGTCAGCAGCGCGCGCCACACTTCCTGCTGGAATGGCGTGCCATGAAAGTCGAGCGGCACGTCGAATTGCTGGCGCGTGCCGGTGAAATACTCGCCCAGCTGGCGTGCCGTTTCCTGCAGTACGGCGCAACCAGCATTGACGCGCATCTGGCCCAGGCGCACGCGGTTCGGCTTGTCGTTTTCCCACAGGATGGCGACCAGCGCCGTCCCGCGCGCCACCAGGGTCAGCTCACCCACGGGCGAGGGCACCACGATGCAATCTATTCCATGTTTCTTCCTTGATCAGGTGGCGCCAGTGTAGCAGGATGGCGGCATGCCGCGTATTGCGTGTAGGATGGCGTTTTTCGGCACGGAGCACTTGCTGTGACAAACATTGCCACCTATGACGCCATCCGCGCGATTGCCGTGCGGCTGGTGCAGGAACACTATCCCATGGCCGTGGCTGCCATCATCGGCGGCTCGTTTGCCACGGGCCGGCAGACGCCCAGTTCCGATATCGATTTGCTGCTGCTGTTCGACCACGTCGATTGCGCCTGGCGCTCGACCATCGTGGCCGAAGGGCGCACGGTGGAACTGTTCGCGCACGACCTGGCCACGTTCACGTATTTTTGCAAGGAAATGGATGCACCGGGCGGTACGGTGCCGCTGGCGCGCATGGTGCTGGAAGGCGAAAACATCGCCACCTCCGGCGAACATTACGCGCAATTGCTGGCGCTGGCGCAAGCTATCGCCGCCGCGGGGCCGCCCGTGCTCGACGCGGACAATCTGCAGCGGCGCCGCTACGCCATCACCACCGTGCTGGAAGACCTGGTCGACAGCCGGCACCCGGGTGAGGCACTGGCGGTCGCTTGCCAGCTGTACGAAGCGCTGGCCGACCTGCACTTGCGTGCGGCCGGCGAATGGAGCGGCGGCGGCAAGCATCTGTTCCGCCGCCTGCAGGCATTTGACGCGGCCATCGCCAAAGAGCTCGACGGGGCCTTGCGCCTGGTCGCCAGCGACATGGCGCAAGGCCAGCGCGCGTTCGAACACGTCACCGCCGCCGTGCTGGCGCCCGTGGGCGGGCCCTTGCTGCATGGCTTCTGCCTGCCGGCGCCCGCACACTGGCGCGCTTAAAACGCCGCGCGCACGGCGAGGCTGATGTTGCGCGGCTCACCCCGGAATTCGCCGTCGAAGAAGCCCACGTTGCGGTAGTATTTCTTGTCGAGCAGGTTGTTGACGTTCAAAGCACGCTGACCGCGTTTCGCCTGCCGTGTATGACTGCGTGCCTTCCGTGGTCGCCGCCATCAGGGCCACGCCAGCGCCAAGGCTGAGCAGACTGATGTGTAATAAACGGGGCAGGGGACGCAAGCCGGGCTGGCGCGAAGAGCAGCATACGGTAGTCGATTGCATCATTTTCCTCGAATATTTTTAGTCGTGTGTTTCCCTAACTCGTCTGGCGAGGTGCGCAGTAGCTGTGGGGATGGCATGACGCTGGCCCGTGGTCTGGCTGGGATAGCAGTTCCACCGCAAGGCCCGGCGTGCTCTGGCAGTGGAAAAGAAGGGCGCGCGACTCCTGTCGATTTAAGAATGGGAATCATTACTAATGTGGGTAATATTTGCCAAATAATCAAGCGAGCACACCAGATGAGTGCAGCTGGCCTGGAGCGGCGCGCAGGCTGGCCTTCTGCGATAATGCAGGCGCTGACAAAATATTTTCCTCATTGAAAGAAATGCATGCGTACATGGATCGCTTGTGCCGGATGGTTGTGTGTCGTGTCGCTGGGCCAGGCCCAGGAACACGCGCCGGCGCCGGCTGTTCCCACGCTGCTGCAAAGCGCCGGCGTGCCGCCTGCCGCCGCCGTCGTGTCGCCACCCCTTGTGCCGCAGAACGTTGCGCCTGCCACACCTGCTGCGCCAGCGGAGGACGCCTTGCCATCGCAAACGGTGACGATCACGGCCAACAGCGACGCCAAGGCGCCGCGCATACGTTTCACGGCTTACCGCGAGAGTTATCTGACGGCCAGGAAGGTGTGGCAAGTGTCGAGCGGCAGCGTGGTCATGGCCCTGCGCCTGATTCCGGCCAAGCTGAGCGCCACCATCGACGATGTGCGCGTGGCCTTGCAAGGCAATGGCGCCCCCGTGCCGATCAAGGTGTCGGACGGCGGCGTGTTTGTCGTGCCGCTCAACGATGACATCGCCGCGCAGGATGGCACGTTCCTGGTGAACAAGGGCAGGGGCGAGCTGACGGCAAATATCGTGCTCCAGCCATCCGTTGCGCGCGATGCGTGGAATGTCACGCGCGTGGGGCAAGTCTTGCACGATGCGCGGCGCGCCGTGCGGGCCATCACGCCATGGTACAAGCGACCGTTCGCCAACGATGTGCAATCGCTGGCCTTTTGCGCGGCCGAGCGGGGCAGCGCCTTGCAGTTGATGGATGGCGAGCAACTGATCGCCACCTTGCCCATGAACGAGCCGGCCGTCAACGACATCAGCCAGCCCGTGTTTTGCAAGATTTTCGACGGCGAAGACAGATACCCGGGACACTACCGCGTGGTCTTGCCGGAGCAAGCGACGGTGCTGCTGCTCTAGAAGCTAGTTCGGCTGGCGCTGCACCAGTTCCAGGGCCGCCGCCAGGGCCAGGTCCATGGTGGCCTGGTGAAAGATCAGCCATTGCGGCAAGAGCGAGAGCGCATGGCGTCCCTGCTCCAGGTCGCCTTCATCGACGGCGGCCCAGGCATGGTGCAAGCCGCTGAGCACGCGCGCATGCTGTTCGCGGTGCTTGGACAGCGAGGGAAAGTCGATTTGTTCCATCAAATCCTCTTCCTCGCGGAAATCGCGTTCGACGGCCGCAATCAGCTCGCGAAACGCCGTGCTGAAATCCTGGTCGCTCAACTGTCCCAGCCGCGCCAGCTCCTGAAACAGTGCCTCATGCGCTTCGTCGATGGCGGGAACGCCCAGCGCCATCTCATCTTTCCAGTCCGATTTACCCATGCCGATGCTCCCGGTTAAGTCCGTCGCAATGCGAAGCGTACCGTTCCAGTGTGGGCGCAGCGAAGGTGGAAATCCATGATCTGGATCAAAAATTTGGTGAAGAGCGGATGAAGGAAATACGGAAAAACAAAGGGGATGAGGGAATAAATTTCCACTCCGCAATAAAGGGGTTTTTGACGATGAATGCCACTAGCGAGCGCCGCTGAAAAACGCCGCTGGCAAGGCGCCGTTCCGAAGGCAGTACGAATGTACGACGAGGCACGGCAACGCAGTCAGCGGTGTTTTCTCAGCCGCGCGTCTTATTGCTTGGGCCAATGGCTCCACATGGCATGCGCATCGACATTCGGTACTTGCAGCTGCTGTCCTGCTGATAACTGCATCGTATCCCTCAGCACGAGGGGGGCGAGCAGCAAGGCCGACAGGGCAAGGCAGGCCAGCACTTTGAGCGTCAACATGGTCGTCTCCTGGTGTCCCGGCGGCGGCGCGGGGATGCGGCGCCTGCCGGTCACTTCCTTATGTACTACCATGCTTGTAGTTTAGGTCATCTGGTTGAAAATTCAACTTATTGCTGTGATGCACTGCACCAGTTCGCCCGTTGCCAGGGGCCTATTTTGCCTTGCGGCTGCGCCGTGGCTTGCCTGCGGCGGGCAGGAAAGAGTCGAACCACACCTGCGTCAACTGCTGCGTATTTTTCGCCGCTTCGCGCTTGACGGCGGCCGTGGCATGGCCGCGTGCCGTGCTGGCGATGCGGTTAGCCGCGCTCAGGTACATGCTCATCCAGGGGTTTTTCATGGGGTGCCTCGCAGACAGTGAGTGGGGCGGCGCTTGTGCCGCGATGTCCCCATTTTAGTCCGATGGCTGGTCCTGACTGTGCGCTTGCCCGCATAGCCGGGCGGCGCCGGGGCCGGACTGATGCAGATCAATATACGTCGCGGCGGTAGCGTCCGGCCGCCAGCAGGGCGTCGAGGCCATCCTGCCCCAGCACTTCTTGCAGTACAGCATCTATTCCTGCCGCCATGCCTTGCAGGCTGCCGCATACGTAGACGATGGCGCCTTGGGCCAGCCAGTCGCGCAGTTCCTGGGCGTTGGCGCGCAGGCGGTCTTGCACGTATTGTCGTGTTTCACCGTCGCGCGAAAAGACACGGTCCAGGCGCGCCAGGTGACCAGCGTCCAGCCAGCCTTGCAACTCTTCGCCGCAGACGCTGTCAAACGCTTGCTGGCGCTCGCCAAACAGCAGCCAGTTGCGTGCCAGCCCTGCCCGCCGGCGCGCACGCAGGTGCGCGCGCAAGCCGGCCAGGCCGGAACCGTTGCCGATATAAATGCAGGGCACGTCGACCAGGGTTGGCGCGAAGGCGGGATTGGCTTGCAGGCGCAGGCGGATGCTGCCATCCAGCGGGGCGAAGCGCGTGAGCCAGCCGGAACAGATGCCATAGCCCAGGTTGTCGCCGCCCGCATGGCGTTCCTGGCGCACCAGCAACTGCAGTTCGCCATCGGACGGCAGCGACGCGAGCGAGTAGCTGCGCGGTGCATGTTGTGTACCCTGCGCGTCGCCATCGCTGCCGTCCGCGTTGCACCCGATGATTTCCGCCAGCGCGCCCGCTTCCCAGGTGACGCCGGCCGGGCCCGTCAACGTGATTTCATGCAGTTCGCCGCCTAGGCTGCCCGGGTTGAGCAGCACGCGGCGCACCAGACGCCACTCGGCATAGGACGCTTCTTCCTGCACGCCGATGGCGTCGATGGCGCTGCCGCTGCAGCGCGCCAATGCCTGCGACCAGTCGGCCAGCGCGGCGGGGTCGTGCTTGTCCACTTCGATCAGGGGGAACAGGGGCGTGGCGCCCAGCGCGCGCAATTGGCGCTCCAGCGCATGACCGAAGCCGCAGAAGTCGCTGTAGTGGCGGTCGCCCAGGGCCAGCACGCCGAATTCCAGGCCTGCCAGCGGCGTGCCCGCCGTTTGCTGCAACAGGCGCGCGAAGCGGCGCGTGCCGTCCGGCGCTTCGCCTTCGCCAAAGGTGCTGGCAACGATCAGCGCCCGTACATACTGGCGCAATTGCGCGGGATCAAACCGGTCCAGCGACTGCACATCGACGGCCACGCCCGCCTGCTGCAGGGCGCGCGCGCTTTCCAGGGCCAGGCGCTCGGCCTGGCCCGACTGGCTGGCGTAGGCCACCAGCGTGGGCAGGCCAGTAACCATATTGTCGGGAGTGCCGGCCAGCATGGCGCGCTGCGCCTGCACAGCCCGTTTTGCCTTACGGCGGCCCAGGTACAGCATCCAGCCCGTGATGGCGAACAGGGGCAGGCCCAGGCTGGCCAGGGTAACGATGATGCGGCCCGGCAAGCCGAAATACGTGCCCATGTGTAGCGGATAAATGATGTTGACGAGGCGCGAACCCAGGCCTTGCTGGCTGTACGGCGCGTTTTCCGTGACCACGCCGTCGGCCGCCAAAATGTTCATGCGGCTGCGCGCCCGCTCGTGCGGCGCATCGCTGGCCAGCCAGGTGAATTGCACGGCTTCGCCGATGCGCGTTGGCAGGCGCACGCTGGCCAGGGTCCAGCCGGGGGCGTGCTGCTGGAAGCTGCTCCAGGCCAGGCCGATGTCGACAGCGGGCGATTGCGCCTTGGGCGCGCCTTTCTTGCCTGGTGCTTGCGCCACCCTTGGCGGCTTGCCGGCCCAGGCGTCGATGTTGTCGCGCACCACGTCATAGCTCCAGTAAATGCCCGTCAGGGTCAGCGCCACGTAGACCACCAGGCACCAGGTGCCGGCCACGGCATGCAAGTTCCACAGGAAGGAGCGGCCTTTCAGGGCGGGGTCGAAAGTCAGCCAGGTGCGCCAGTCCAGCGGGCGGCGGGGCCAGCGCAGGTACAGGCCGGAGAGTGCCAGGCCCAGCAGGCACAGGGCCAGCGCACCCGCCACTTGGCGGCCCGGATCGCGGGGCAGCAGCAGCCAGCGGTGCAATGACTCCGTCCACTCGAAAAATTCCGCCCCCGCCAGCGCCGGCTGGGTGGCGCCCGTGTACGGGTGCACATAAATGGATACACCGCGCCGCTGGCCGTTCTTTGGCGCGAAGAACAGGCGTGGCGATGCGCCCGCCTGCGCATACATGGTGATCGAGGCCACGCGCTGGCCGTATTCCGTTGCAGCGATGCTGGCCAGCTGGGCCGGCGTCAGCGGGGCGCGGGTTTCCACGGGGACATGGCGTACGCCGGGATTCATGACATCGAGCAATTCCTCCTTGAAGGCCAGGGTGGCGCCGCTCAGGCCGATGATCACCAGCACCGTGCCGGCCGTGATGCCGATGAACCAATGCAATTGAAACCACACCTGCTTCCAGCTCCACTGCCAGCGCCTTTGTTGCTGGGCGGCGGCAAGCTGGCGTTGTTGGCGGGCTTGTTGGCTGGTTTCCGGCGCATCATCGGCGCTGGCGCGCAATTGGGGTTGTGGAAGGGAAGAGGTCGTCATGACGGCTTTCGATGGCGCGGCCAGGCCGGGCGTCAGGCATGGCAGGGAAGAAGGAAGGCTGACATAATAACGCAAACGAGAATCATTCGCAAATGATGGTGCGCTGGTTTCACGGGGCGGGGGCCATCCTCGTTTGCCTGATTGGTCGCTATAGGCGCTACAATAGGGATACTGTTCACTAGTCACCATTGCTGCCATGACCACTTCCACACCGAATCTCGTCGTCACCCCGTCCGCCCACCCTTTGTCCGACGCCGAGCGCGCCGCGCGCATGGTCAATCCCGCCTTCGGCCGCATCTTCACGGACCACATGGTGGTGATTCCTTACCGCGATGGCAAGTGGCAGCAGGGCGAACTGAAGGCGTACGGTCCTTTGATGCTGGACCCGTCCGCATCGTCGCTGCACTACGGCCAGGCCATCTTCGAAGGTTACAAGGCGTTTGCCCAGCCTGACGGCAGCATCAAGACTTTCCGTCCAGAACAAAATGCCCAGCGTTTCAACCGCAGCGCCGCGCGCCTGGCCATGCCGGCCATCCCGGTCGAACTGTTCCTGGAAGCGGGCGACGCGCTCATTTCGCAAGACCGCAACTGGGTGCCGAAGAACACGGGCGAGAGCCTGTACATGCGTCCGCTGATGATCGCCACCGATCCTTACCTGGGCGTGCGTCCATCGGAAGAGTACCTGTTCGTGCTGTTCGCCTCGCCGGCCGGTGCCTATTTCCCGAAAGGTGTGAAACCCGTCACCGTGTGGATCAGTGAAGACTTCGTGCGCGCCGCGCCGGGCGGCACCGGTGAAGCCAAGTGCGCGGGCAATTACGCGGCCAGCCTGATGGCCCAGTCGCAAGCACAAGAGAAGGGCTGCGACCAGGTCGTCTGGCTGGACGCCGTGCACCGTGAATTCATCGAAGAAATGGGCGGCATGAACTTGTTCTTCGTCTACAAGGATGGCGAGAAAATCACCGTCGTGACGCCGGAACTGACGGGTACCTTGTTGCCCGGCATCACCCGCCGCAGCCTGCTGGAAATGGCGAAAGACCTCGGCTATGCGACGGAAGAGCGTAAATTGTCCGTCCAGCAATGGCGCGACGATATCGCCTCGGGCCGCATGACTGAAGTGTTCGCCTGCGGCACTGCCGCCGTCATCACGCCAGTCGGCGTGGCCAAGGCCAATGGCTTTGAAATGACCATTAACAATAATGAAAACGGCGCCGTCACCCTGGCCCTGCGCGAAGCGCTGCTGGGCTTGCAACATGGCACGGCACCGGATACGCATGGCTGGATGCATCAAGTTTGCTGATGCACTTGCTTGATTGATTGATACCTCGCCGGCGCCCAGTTGCCGGCGTTTTATATTCTGAAAGGGAAACCTGATGCAATTGAGAACTGTCTTGCCGGCGCTGGCCGCCGTTTTCCTCAGCCTTTCCGCCAGCGCCGTCCATGCGGCCGACGCCACCTGCGCCATTCCGCGCCACGTCAGCTATGTCGATTATGACGTCAAGCCGTCGGACGAGAAAAACACGTGTTACAAGCAAAGCACCAACGTGCCCACCGATTACTTCATGCTGGCGCTGTCGTGGTCACCCGGTTTTTGCGACAGCCAGCGCCGCCGTGGTGAAGTCTCAAAAAAAGCCGCTTTCCAGTGCGCCGAGAGTAATCACTTCGGCTGGATCGTGCATGGCTTGTGGGCACAGTCGGCCAATCCGTCCACCTGCGAAGACATTTCCGTGACACCGCCGCGCAAGACGGAACTGCATCCGCGCTATTGCAAGGGCAACTTGCCAAAACTGGCGCCGTCGGACATTTTGCCGTACATGTGCATGCAGCCCGGTGAAGCCTTGCTGCAGGGCGAATGGGAAAAGCATGGCGCCTGCGATTTCGCTACGGCCAGGGAGTATTTCGAAAAAGAGCGCGAACTGTTCCAGGCCTTGAAATTGCCGGACAGCAGCATGCCTAAAAACGCGCTGTTCCAGTGGATGAAGCAGCACAACCCGCAACTGAAGGGCCGTTGGCTCAATTATGAACAGCATACGGGCGAATTGCGCATTTGCTATTCGAAGGACTACAAGGTCATCGACTGTCAGAAATGATGATGCAGCAGCAAGGCAGGGTAGAGGCCAGGGAGCAAGGCGTCCCGGTGGGCGAGGACGGCTTGCCGCCCGGTGCCCGTTTATGGGCCATGCTGGCGCTGGCCATCGGCGTGGGCATGGCCTCGCTCGATACGGCGATTGCCAACACGGCCTTGCCGGCCATCGCGAGCGAGCTGCACACGACGCCCGCCGCCTCCGTCTGGATCGTCAATGTCTATCAGCTGGCCATGGTGGCGACCCTGCTGCCGTTTTCCGCCCTCGGTGAAATCGCCGGCTACCGGCGCGTGTTTATCTCCGGCATGTTCCTGTTTACTTTGGCCTCGCTCGCCTGCGCACTGGCGTGGTCCTTGCCGTCGCTGGTGGTGGCAAGGCTGTTCCAGGGCGTCGGTGCCAGCGCCATGATGAGCGTCAACACGGCGCTGCTGCGCGCCCTGTACCCCAAACACTTGCTGGGACGCGCCTTCGGTAATAATGCGCTGGTGGTGGCTGTCGCGTTCGCCATCGGGCCCACGGCCGCTTCGCTGATCCTGGCGACGGCCTCCTGGCCATGGCTGTTCGCCATCAATGTGCCGCTGGGCGTGGCAGGTTTTTTCCTCGCCAGCCGCATGCTGCCGGCGACAAAACTGTCCGGGCACACGCTCGATGCGCGCACGGCGCTGTACAACGTGGGCGCCTTTGGCATGCTCATTTTGCTGTTTGGCGATGCCGCCCATCACGCGTCCAGCGCCGTCCTGCTGCCGGAACTGGCGGCAGTGGCCGTGTTCTTTGTCTTGCTGCTGCGCCGCCAGGCGGGACATGCGGCACCCATGCTGCCCATCGACCTGTTTCGCCGCCCCCTGTTTTTACTGTCGTCGCTGACGGCCATCTGCACGTTTGCCGCGCAGGGGCTGGCGTTCGTCTCGCTGCCATTCTATTTTGAAGTGACACTGGGCCGCTCACCCGTCGAGACGGGTTTTTTGATGACGCCGTGGGCCGCGCTGGTGGCCGTGATGGCGCCCGTGGCCGGGCGTTTGAGCGACCGTTATTCACCGGGCGTGCTGGGTGGCATCGGCCTGGCGGCGCTGGCCGGCGGCTTGCTGACACTGGTGTGGATACCGGCCCACCCGAGCGCTTTTGACATCGGCTGGCGCATGGCCTTGTGCGGCATCGGTTTCGGCTTCTTCCAGGCACCCAATCTGAAAGCTATCATGGGCAGCGCGCCGCCCGAACGGGCTGGCGGCGCCAGCGGCGTGGTGGCCACCTCGCGCCTGATCGGACAGGCCACGGGTGCGGCGCTGGTCGCGTATTGTTTTACCGTTTCCGCTACCAAGGGCACGACCTATGCGCTGTGTCTGGCGGCAGGATTCGCCGCCGTGGCCAGCATCGCCAGCTTTTCCCGCCTGGTGGTGGCGCAGCCGGAGTGGCTGGCTGGCAAGCGCGACTGACTGGTCTGGCCTTAGACGTCGATGGCCTTGTCCGACTGCATGCGCTTGCGCAATTCGAACTTCTGGATCTTGCCCGTCGACGTGCGGGGCAGGGGGCCGAAATAAATGGCTTTCGGTACCTTGAAGCCGGCCAGATTGTTCTTGCAGAAGGCCATCAGTTCTTCCGCCGTCACGGTGGCCCCTTCGCGCAGCTCGACGAACGCGCACGGCGTCTCGCCCCATTTTTCGTCCGGCTGGGCAATGACGGCGGCGGCCAGCACTTGCGGGTGGTGGTACAGCGCATCTTCCACTTCTACGCTGGAAATATTCTCGCCACCGGAAATGATGATGTCCTTGCTGCGGTCCTTCAGCTTGATATAGCCGTCCGGATACATCACGCCCAGGTCGCCCGTGTGGAACCAGCCACCGGCGAACGCTTCCTGCGTCGCCCTTTCATTCTTTAAATATCCCTTCATGCAGATGTTGCCGCGGAACATGATCTCGCCGATCTGCTCGCCGTCGGCCGCCACGTGCTGCA
The DNA here is from genome assembly GCF_051380775.1 of Janthinobacterium pasteuri. Taxonomy (NCBI): domain Bacteria; kingdom Pseudomonadati; phylum Pseudomonadota; class Betaproteobacteria; order Burkholderiales; family Oxalobacteraceae; genus Janthinobacterium; species Janthinobacterium pasteuri. The sequence goes on from NZ_JBNYXS010000005.1 coordinate 168,787, forward strand.
TGGTTTCCGGGTCAATCACGGCGACCGCGCTTTGCAAATGGTAGCGTACGCCCTGGCGCGACTTTAATACCGCCCGCTCTTCCTGGCTCAAGGCCGCCCACGCATCCTGCTCGGCGCAAATGGCGGCCGGGCCGTACACTTCCGTCAAGCCATATGAGTGGATCAAGTCGAAGCCCATGGCTTCGATCTTCGCCACCATGGCCGCTGGCGGCGGCGCGCCGGCCACCATGCCGCGCACGGTCCAGTCGATGCCGTCGCGCCAGCTGGCGGGTGCGTTGGCCAGGGCCGCGTGCACGATGGGTGCGGCGCAATAGTGGGTGATGCGCAATTCGCGCATCAGGTCGAACACGAGCTTGGGCTCGAACTTGCGCAGGCAGACGTTGACACCGGCGCGGGCGGCGATGGTCCAGGGGAAGCACCAGCCATTGCAGTGGAACATCGGCAAGGTCCATAAATACACGGCATGCTTGGGCATGTCCCACTCTAATATGTTCGACAGGGCATTCAGGGCCGCGCCCCGGTGATGGTAGACCACGCCTTTCGGGTCGCCCGTGGTGCCGGACGTGTAGTTGAGGGCGATGGCATCCCACTCATCTGCAGGCGGCTGCCAGTCGTAATCGGGGTCGCCGCTGGCCAGCAAGCTTTCGTAGTCAAGGTCGGAAAAAGCCTCCACTTCCGGTCCCAGCACGTCATTCACCTGGATCACGCGCAGGCCGGGAATCTGCGCCGCCATCTGGCGCGCCAGTTCGGCAAATTCCGTGTCGGCCAGCAATACTTTCGCCTGGCCGTGGCGCAGCATGAAGGTCAAGGAGGCCAGGTCGAGGCGGATATTGAGGGCGTTGAGGACGGCGCCTGCCATGGGCACGCCAAAGCTCGCTTCCACCATGGCGGGCGTGTTGGGCAGCATCACTGCCACCGTGTCGCCCGTGCCGACGCCCAGCTTGATCAAGCCGGAGGCCAGGCGGCGCGTGCGCGCATAGGTTTGTTGCCACGTCTGCCCCACGGCGCCATGTGCAATTGCCAGGCGATTGCCATATACTGCCGCTGCCCTGGCGATATAGTCGAGCGGGGTGAGGGCGGCGTAGTTGGCGCTGTTTTTGCCGAGGCCGGTGTTGAAATCAGCAGTCATGCTTGTCTCCTGGTAAATAATATTGATACTGGAATTCTGTAGCTCCCTGTTTCGGGATTGATACCGGCCAGCATAGCACCGGCACTTGGAAATCACTGTCATCTTAGTGACAAGTCTGAAGGATGGAATGGATAGCAACGATAGTGTAGACCGTGCGGTGCCAGAACTCGATAGCCACGACTGGTTCAAGGCCCTCGATACGCGACATCAGGCGCTGTTGCGCGCCGGCAGCGTGCTCCGGCATTACGAGGCGGGCGCCTTCATCACGCGGCGCGGCGAACCGTCGGCGCACTGGATCGGCGTGCACACGGGCTTGATCAAGCTGGCCGTCTACAACGCCGATGGGCGCGGTGCCACGTTTTCCGGCGTGCCGGCGGGCGGCTGGTGTGGCGAGGGCAGCGTGCTCAAGCGCGAACTGCGCCGCTACGACGTGGTGGCCGTGCGCGCCGCGAACATCATCCTGGTGCCGGTGGAGCTGTTTCATCTGCTGCTGGCCGAGAGCCTGTCGTTCAATGCCTTCGTCATCCGCCAGTTGAACGAGCGCATGGGGCAATTCATCGCCACCATCCAGAACCAGCGCCTGCTGGCCGTCGATGCGCAAGTGGCGCAAGCCATCGCGCAGCTGTTCCATCCCATGTTATATCCGCGCACTTCCAGCGTGCTTGAGCTGTCGCAGGAAGAAATCGGCTTGCTGACCGGCATTTCGCGTCAGCGGGTGAAACTGGCGCTGGGTCGCCTGGCCGAATTAAAACTGATCAGCATTGCCTATCAATCCATCCGCGTGGTGGACCTCGATGGCTTGCGCCGCTACGGCGTAGCGTCGCTGTGATGACAGACTGCTTGCGCGATATGTGGCATGCTGATGGCTCGTTCACCAGATTGACCTGATGCATGGCCCTCGTTTCCGATCATCCCTTGCACTTGCTGGGCTTGCGCTTTCCGCTCAGGCTGCGCGTGACCGTGCGTCAGGGTTTTGTGACTTTGCATAATGAAATCACCACCAAGAAGCTGGCCAGCGGCGACAGCTTTGTCGTGCCCGCTTTCTTGCGCTTTGCCTGCGACGTGATGCCGGGGCGAGGCAAGCCGGCCGTGTTCACGCTGGCGCTGGAAGGTGACGCGCCGGAGGGCGGCCACGGCGGCGGCAAGCGCTGGAGCCAGGCGCTGGCGCAGCACATCTTTGATACGCCGCAAGGCAAATGGACGGCGGCGCGCCTGGCGGCCCTGTGGCAAGTGACGCCGCACAAGGCCAGGGCGCGCCTGTTTGCCGAGGGCGAGGCATTGCTCAGCCTGGTGCGCGAGCAGCGCCTGGCGCACGCGCTGCACACGGCGGCGCAAGCGGACGCCGACGGCGTGCACGGCGAGCGCGACCTGGCGCAAGTGGCGGCCGGCTCCGGCTTTGCCTCGATCCCCGCGTTTTGCGACGCCTGCGTGGACGTGGCCGGCGTACGCCCCAGCCTGTTCCTGCGCGGCCAGGCGGGCGCGCTTGCGCAACGCGAAAGCCATACTCCGCTATAATCGGCGGCATGGGATCTTTCTTCAAGCGCAAACAGTGGCATCTGTGGTTCGCCTGCCTGGCGATACTGCTCAATGCGCTGTCGCCCTCCCTGTCGTATGCGTTTGCCTCGCTGCACGCGAACGCGAACAGCGCTGGCGTCGAAATTTGCTCGGCCAGCGGCGCCGTCTACACGCAAGCGGACCTGGCGCCAGCCGTCAAATCCACCACCGATTCCGTACTGCACCACATCGAGCATTGCCCGTTCTGCATGAGTCACGCGGGCAGCGTGGGTTTGCCGCCATCTTCGTCATCACCGCTGACCGTCATCACGGGCCACGACGGGTATCCACCGCTGTTCTACCAGGCGCCCCGGCCCCAGTTCGCGTGGCTGGGCGCCAGCCCGCGCGGCCCGCCTTTGAATGCCTGAACGCACCAGTCACGCCTTCTACATCCTAACTTGTCTCAACTACGCCCATTGGGCCGGAATTACCATGAAACGTCGTCTTTTTCTTCTCGCCGGCACGGCGGGATTGCTCACGCTTGCCGCTTGCGAACAAGCACCGAAACCCCATTACAACGGTCTGGACCTGACGGGAGGCGATTACAAGCCCGACTTCAAATTGAGCGGCCCCGACGGCAAGGTTTACACCCTGGCCGATTTCAAGGGCAAGTATGTGATGGTCTTCTTTGGCTTCACGCAATGCCCGGACGTGTGCCCGACAGCCCTGTCGCGCGCGCTGGAAATCCGCCAGAAACTGGGCGCCGATGGGGATAAACTGCAAGTGATCTTCATCAGCATCGATCCCGAGCGCGACACGCCCGAGTTGCTGGGCGAGTACATGCGCGCTTTCGACCCCAGTTTTCTGGGCTTGCGCACGGACCCGCAGGCGACGGCGCAGACGGCCTTCAACTACAAGGTCTTCTACCGCCGCGTGCCGAGCGGCAGCTCGTACACGATGGACCACACGGCCATCAGCTATGTGCTCGATACCGAGGGGCGCATGCGCCTGGGCTTGAAACACCAGTTGACGGGCGATGAATGCGTGCAAGACATCAAGACCCTGATGCAATCGAAATACACTTTATAACGACACCGAGGAAATAATCATGACCCATTTGAAAAACCTGCTGGCCACGGCCCTGACCGTGCTGTCCTTCTCCGCCATCGCACAAAGCAGCGTGCAAATTTCCGACCCGTGGGTGCGCGCCACCGTGCCCCAGCAAAAAGCCACGGGCGCCTTCATGCAGATCACGGCGCCAAAAGCCATGCGCCTGCTGGAAGTGCGTTCGCCCGTGGCGGGCGTGGCGGAAATCCATGAAATGAGCATGGCAGACAATATGATGCGCATGCGCCAGGTCAAGGAAATCGCCTTGCCAGCCGGCAAAGCCATCGAGCTGAAGCCGGGTGGCTACCACGTGATGCTGCTGGAACTCAAAGGGCAAGTGAAGGCGGGCGACAAGATCCCGCTGACCCTGGTCGTCGAAGGCGACGACAAGCGCCGCGAAACCATCGAAGTCAATGCCGTGGCCCGTCCGCTGGGGACTGCCTCGGCCCCGATGCCAGCGATGAAGCATTAAGCCCGCCGCTACACCCCTGAAAAGCCCGGTTCGCCGGGCTTTTTTGCGCTCATTTGAAAATTAAACAGCTGTTTGATACAATCTCGAAGAATATTAAACAACTGTTTAAAAGATGGGAATGGCATGAAGCAAGAAAAGGAAAGCGAGAAAGAAAGCGAACCGGCGCGCGCGCGCATTCTGCAAGTGGCGGCTGAGCTGTTTGCCGAGGAGGGCTACAAGGGCACCTCCGTGCGCCGCATATGCGAGGCGGCGAGGGTCAATGTGGCGATGGTCAATTACTATTTTCATAGCAAGGAAGAGCTGCACCTTGCCGCCTTCGACCATGCGCGCGCGCTGGCGCGGGCTTCGGCCGCCGACGTGGCTGCCGCCAGCGCGCAGGCACAGCTGCCGCCCGTGGAACAGTTGCGCCTGGCTATTGAGGCGCTGGTGTCCGACATGCTGCGCTCTGGCCCGGCATCGCTCTTCAGCCGCCTGGTGGCGCGCGAACTGATCGAGCCGACGGCCGCTATCCACAAGCTGGCCGAGCGCAATGTGCGGCCCCAGCATGCCTTGTTTACGGGCTTGATCCGTGGCGTGGTGGGGCCGGCCATGCCGGTGGAGGTGGTGCAGAAATGCGTGTTCAGCGTGATCGGCCAGGCCGTGTTCTATGCCCGTTCGCGCATCGTGCATGAACTGGTGGCGCCGGAACTCGCGTATGACGAGGCGGGCATCGCCAGCATCGCGCGTCACGTGTCGCAATTCTCGCTGGCGGCCTTAGCTGGCTTGCGCCGCCAATATGACGATGTGCAGGTGCATGCATGAAGGCGCGCAACCTGACCCTGGTGCTGGCTGGCCTGGCCATGCTGGGCCCGTTCGCCACCGATACTTTCTTGCCATCATTTCCCGCGATCGGCACGCATTTCGACGTCAGCAGCGTGCTGGTGCAGCAAACCCTGAGCGTCTACCTGGCCGCTTACGCCTTCATGACCTTGTTCTACGGCACTTTGTCCGACTCCTTTGGCCGCCGTCCGGTGATTCTCGCCTCGCTGTTGATCTTTGCCGTGGGCTCCATCGGCGCCGCGTTTGCGCCCAGTTTTGGCTGGCTGCTGTTCTTCCGCGGCATGCAGGGCGCCTCGGCGGGAGCGGGCAGGGTGATCGGGCAAGCCATCGTGCGCGACACCCTGTCGGGTGCGGCCGCGCAAAAGATGCTGGCCAACATCATGATGGTGTTCGGCATCGCGCCCGCCATCGCCCCCATCATCGGCGGCTGGCTGCACGTGGCCTACGGCTGGCAATCGACGTTCGTATTCACCTTTGCCGTCACGGTGCTGCTGTTGCTCGCCTGCCTGAAAGGCTTGCCGGAAAGTTTATCTGCCGAGCAACGCCAGCCTTTTCACCCAGGCCACATCGCGCGCAATTACTGGCTGGCCTTGCGCCACCGGGCATTCCTCTTGCGATCGCTGGCCGTGGCCTTCGCCTTCGGCGGCTTCGCCCTGTACATCGCGTCCGCGCCGCATTTCATCCTGGAATTGCTGCGCCTGCCGGAAACGGCGTTTGGCTGGATGTTCATCCCCATGGTGGCGGGTTTGGTGCTGGGCTCGGCGCTGTCGGGCAAGCTCGCCCATGCGGTGAAAAGCACCGTGCTGGTGCGCTGGGGCTTGCTGGCCATGGCGGCCACGGGCGCGATTAACATTGCCTATAACCACTGGTTTAGCGCCAGCATACCGTTTGCCGTCGTGCCCGTGATGCTGTATGCGTTTGGCATGTCGCTGGCCTTGCCGGGCATGACCATGTCCACGCTCGATATTTTCCCGCAGATGCGGGGCCTGGCCGCGTCCTTGCAAAACTTCGTGCAAATGCTGGTGTTTGCACTGGTGTCCGGTTTTGTCGCACCGCTGCTGTTCGACAGCGCTTTCAAGCTGGCGCTGGGGCAGGCTTCGGCCGTGGCGCTGGCCGCCGTGTTCTGGTGGCTGGGCAGCCGCCAGGCAGCGGGGCAGGGCGCATCTGTAATGATCAAAACAACATGACAGGCCTTGGAAAAGAGTGGCATGCTTTCTGCTTTGTTACACTGTGACATCAGACCCGTGCTGCGGGCACAGCTGCACGCGCGCGGGTCTAAGCAGTTTTGCAACTTTACCTTTGGCTATCATGCACTTGATTAACTCCAGTTTGAACCACGCCTTGCGCGTGCCGCTGGCTGCGGAAATTCACTCGCGGCCGTTTTTGCAGCTCGATGCGCCCGAGCTGATCACCCATCTGGCCGTCTACAAGGATGACAGCGCGGCGCCCGGTGCGTCGAATGTGGCGGCTCAGCACGCTACGTTGGCGGCCCTGTGCACGCATTTCGGCGTCACGCCGCCCGCCGCCGAAGCCAAGTATTTTTATTACGACTTTGGCCGCTTCCGCCTGAAATGGGAATGCCACACGGAATTTGCCACGTTTACCTTTGCCGAGCGCCCGGCCGCTGCCTTGCCTTTGGCGCAGGCGTTCGAGCGCATGCCGCTGGAGCAGTTGCCGCAGCAATGGCTGGTGGGCTTGAAGGGCAAGCTGATGGTGGCTGCCCACGTGGTGCTGGAACAGGCAACTGAACCGGCCGAGATCTTCATGCAGGGCTTGTCGCGCGTGTTTGAGGGCAACACCCTGGCCGGCAGCAAGGTGTTGCAGGGCGGCGAATTGTGGACCGATTTTACGATCCAGTCCGACGGTTTCAGCCGTTTCGTCATCCGCGACGCGGGCATGCGCTCGCAGCAGTCAGGCCGCCTGGTGCAGCGCGTGCTGGAAATCGAAACCTACCGCATGATGGCCTTGCTGGGCTTGCCCTACGCCATGCAGGCGGCGCCGTCGTTGAATGCCATCGAGAATGAACTGGCGACCCTGGCCGCCGCCATGGTCGACACGGATGATGCGCCGGGCCTGGCCAAGGCCGACGAGGGCGTTGCCGAGCAAGCCTTGCTTGACCGCATCACGCGCCTGGCGGCCCGCATTGAAAAGCTGTCACTCGACAATAGCTACCGTTTTTCTGCCTCGAAAGCGTACATGGGCCTGGTCAAGGCGCGTATCGAGGAGTTGCGCGAAGTGCGCATCGAGGGTATTCCCACGGTCGAGGAATTCATGGACCGTCGTTTGACGCCCGCCATGAATACCTGCGAGGCGATGGCCAGCCGCCAGGAAGCGATGGCGCAGCGTATCGCCAACACGAATGACTTGCTGCGCACGCGCGTGGGCATCGTGCAGGAATTGCAAAACCGGCAAATCCTGCAATCGATGAACGCCCGCGCGGCGCAGCAACTGCGGCTGCAGCAAGCGGTGGAGGGCTTGTCGGTGGCCGCCATCTCGTATTACGTGATCGGTTTGTTCAGCTACACGGGCAAGGCGGCCAAGGTGATGGGCTTGCCCGTAAACCCGGAAATCCTCGTCGGCGCGCTGGTGCCGTTCGTGGCGGCCGGCGTCTGGCTGGGGCTGCGCCGCATGCATCACAAGTTGCACACGGACTGAGCCGGCGGCGCGTACGCCGCGCACCGCCAATCTTTGCTATCGTGCGGGCCTCACCGTTCGACACAAGGATAGACAGTGCTTGCTAAAGTTGGAGATATTTACAGTGTCTTCTCGTCCAGGCTACAGCAGTATGTCGCTTGCCAGGTCACGGCCATCGAGGACAAGGCGTCGTCCGGCAGGCCCCCGCTGGCCGCCATTTTGCAGCTGGACTGGACGGGCGATGCCTTGCCCGATGCGGACGCCGTGCAAGCGATGCGCCCCCTGGTATGCGACTACTATTTCTGGAACAAGCGCCACGACCACAGCTTTGCCAACGCCAGGGTGCCGCGCCATTACACCTTGGTGGCCAATGTCGCGCCCCTGGTCGATACGGCAGTGAAAAGCTATAGCGGCGGCTGGCACATGGGCGACAGTGTTTACCGCCAGCGCCGCTGGGAGCGGGTCGACCCGGCCAGGCGCCGGCGTTTCAGGGCGGCATCGAGCGAGGAAGTGCGCATAGGCAGTCAGACCGTGTGCCAGAAGACGAACCGCATCGACGACGGCATCCTGCAGGCGCTTGGTGATCTGTCCGAACTGGATCAGCTGCCCTGTCTGACGAGCATCGAGACGCGCCACGGCAGTGCGGCGCTGGCCGCCTACATCAATGGCAACCCCATCATCAATGAAGTGCACTGGCAGTCGTCGACGGTCCAGGAGCTCGACTTGCGCAACAGCAATGTCAGCCGCCTCATCGTGTATTCCGAATGCTTGCAATCGCTGCGCCTGAACGAGGGCCTGGCATCCCTGATACTAAATGGCGCGCCGTCGCCATCGCTGCACATCGACGACCCGCATGCGGGCCGCTTCCTGCGCCTGCAGTTGTCCGGCGCCGTCGCGCCATTCCATGGTCTCGATCAGCTGGCGCGCCTGTCGCTGAGCGCCATGCCGGCCGTCGATTTCGATGTGGTGGCACAGCGTTTCCCTGCGTTGACTGACTTGACCGTATGGGGCAAGCCGGGGCTGGCGTCGAACGTGGCCAGCATCGCCAAATTGACCCGCTTGCAGGATTTCACCGCGGATGAACTGTTCGGCTACGGTCCCGATGACTTCCCCGCGCCGACGCAGTTGCCGGCCTTGTCCAGCCTGTGCCTGACCAGCCTGCCGCTGGACGCTGCCAAGGCTATCAAGGCCAGCTATAAAAAGGCGGCGGCGCTGGGCCTGGACCTGTCGGTGACGCGGCCGCGCAAGCCGGAATGGCTGGCGGAAAACCTGCACAACGCTTTCCGCGACTGGGATGGCCGCGCACATATTTCGGCGGCATATGCCAAAAAGGCCGCGCAGGCGTACAAGAAGCTGTCGGCCACGGTGCGCACGCTTGACGCGGTGAGCGATGCCGAGACTGCGCAAACCATGGCGCACGAGCTGGTCACTGCCTATGTCGGCGTGTTCAACCAGATCGAGCGGCGCTCCAGCATCATCGAGACGGTGGAGCGCGATGAAATCTATGTGGCGCTGGAGCAGGTGCTGACGCAAACGCAGCTGCCGGATGTTGCGGCGCTGTATGCCTTGTTCGACCGCTTGCGCGAATTTTAGCCGCTTCCACACTCTAGAAAAAAAGTTCTAGACATGAGGTTCTAGAATGGGTATTCTAGCTGCATGTTAAAAAATACCTCCACTCCCCATCCCACCGCTGCCGAGCTGGACTTGCTGCGCATCCTGTGGCGGCGCGGTCCGTCCGACGCCCGCGCCGTGTACGACGCCCTGGCCGATGAGCGTGCCGACGCCAGCTACGCCACCGTGCTGCGCCAGCTGCAACTGATGCATGGCAAGGGGCTGCTGAGCCGCGATGAAAGCCAGCGGCCGCAGCTGTATGCCGCCGTCGACGCGCAGGAAAAGTTGCAAACGAGTTTGCTCAAGGATTTGATCGGCAAGGTATTTTCCGGTTCCGGCAAGGCGCTCGTGCTGACGGCGCTGCGCGAGCACGTGAGCGACGCTGAGCGCCTGGAAATTGAAAAAATCCTGCGCAGCAAGGACGGCAACGCGCCATGAACCTGGACATGCGCTTGGGCATAGATTTGGGCAACTTCGTGCCGGCGCTGGGCTGGGTCTTGCTGTATTTTGTCTGGCAGGGCGTGATCGTCGGCGCCGTGTCCGCTGTCCTGTTCTGGCTGCTGCGCCACGCCAGCGCGCGCTGGCGCTATGCCGTCTGCGCGCTGGCGTTGCTGCTGTGCCTGTGTATTCCCACCGTCCATCTGCTGTCGCTCCTGTCGGCCCCGGACGCATCGCCGGCCCGGCTGTCGATGCTCGCGCCGCCCGCCTGGCGCGCTGCGCTGCAAGCGTGGATGCCGGCCCTGGTGCTGGGCTGGAGTGCCGGCGTTGGCTTGATGAGCTTGCGCCTGTGCCTGGGCCTGGCATGGGTGGGCAAGCTGCGCCGCCAGGCAGTGGCGGCGCCGGCCATCTGGCAGGCGCGCCTCGATACGCTGGCGCTGCGCATGGGCTTGCACCGGCGGCCGCCGCTGCAGCTGCATGCGGGACTGGCCAGCCCCGTGACCGTGGGTTTCTGGCGTCCCGTCATCCTGCTGCCGGCGGCCTTGCTGAGCGGCATGCCCGTCGCCTTGCTGGAAGCGCTGCTGGCGCATGAACTGGCCCACGTGCGGCGCTGGGATTATCTGGTCAATCTGCTGCAAAGCGTGGCCGAGGCGCTGCTGTTTTTCCATCCAGTCGTCTGGTGGCTGTCGGCGCGCATGCGGGCCGAACGGGAACAGGTGGCCGATGCGCTGGCTGCACAAGCGCTGCAAGACCCGCAGCAGCTGGCCACGGCGCTGCATGCGCTATCGCTGTACACGGCTGTGCCGCAGCATTCCGGCTTGCTGATGTCGGCACGGGGAGGGGCGCTGCTGACGCGCATCGAACGTCTGATGGCGCCGGGCCCCGACACGGCCGGCTGGAAACTGGCCGTGCCCGCCTTGCTGCTGGCCTGCGCCACCCTCTTGCTGCAGGTGCAGGAAAAGCCCGCAGTCAACGGGGCAATGCTGGCCGAGGCTGCCGCCAGCATGCTGGAGTTGCCCGTCAGCGCGAAACACATGCTGGTATTTGACGACAGCACGGGCCAGGTGTTGATGGCGAAGGATGCCGATGCCGTGGTGCCGATTGCCTCGATCACCAAGCTGATGACGGCCATGGTGGTGCTGGACGCGGGCCTCGACCCGGACGAACAGCTGCGCATTGTGCGCGCCGATGGCGATGCTTCGCTGCAGCGCCACAGCCTGCTGGCCGAGGGCGTGGCCGTGTCGCGCGGCGCGCTGTTGCAACTGGCGCTGCTGCCATCCGAGAACCGCGCCGCCGCCGCGCTGGCGCGCACCTATCCGGGCGGCAGCGCGGCGTTTCATCAGGCCTTGCAGGCGAAGATCCGCCACCTGGGCCTGACGCGCACCACCCTGACGGACCCCGTCGGCAGTTCGCCGGCGAATACGTCCACGGCCAGCGAGGTGGCGAAGATCGTGGCGGCGGCCGCGCGCTACCCGGACATCGCGCGCATCACCAGCCACCCCCAGGCCAGCGTGGCCGTCAATGGCAAGACGCGCACTCTGCACAATACCAATGCGCTGGTGGGTGGCAAGGGCTGGGACATTTTGCTGTCGAAGACGGGCAGCAGCCACGAGGCGGGCAGCTGCCTGACCATGCGCATGCGCAGCGGCGACAAGCACGTCACCGTGGTGCTGCTGGACGCCGCCGGCGCGCAGCGGCGCTCGCTCGACGCCGGCCACATCCGCGACAGCCTGGCCGACAGGACTGGCCGCATGCATTGATACCCCCCCCCCGGGCGCGCCACCGAGGGCGCCCTTTTTTACACTCTGGAGATGAAGATGACACTATTGGCGAAGTTGATGCTGGCTACGGTTGCGACCATGACGGCAGGTACGGTGCAGGCAAAGGCGCCGGCACCGATGCAGGATAAACCTGTTAATTGCGATAATTGCAAGGAATGGAATGCGCCCGTCAAGCCGTTCAATATCCATGGCAATAGCTGGTATGTGGGCACGGCCGGTCTTTCCGCCGTGCTGGTGACGAGTCCGCAGGGCCACATCCTGCTTGACGGCGCGCTGCCGCAATCGGCGCCCCTGATCATCGCCAGCATCAAGGCGCTGGGCTTTCGCATCGAAGATGTGAAATATATTCTCAATTCGCATGCTCATTGGGACCATGCGGGCGGCATTGCCGCGCTGCAACGAGTCAGTGGCGCCACGGTGGTGGCCAGCGCAGCGGCCGCCCCGGTGCTGCAAAGCGGCACCAATGGCAAGGATGACCCGCAATACCAGGCCAATCCCGTCGTGCATGTCGCCAAAGTGGCCAAGGTCAGCCTGGTGGGCGAGGGCGATACCGTCAAGGTGGGGCCTTTGGTGCTGACGGCCCACATGACGCCGGGCCACACGCCCGGCGGCACGACGTGGACCTGGACCTCGTGCGAAGGGGCGCGCTGCGTGAACGTGGTGTACGCGGACAGCCTGAACCCGTATGCCAGCGGCGATTTTACTTACACGGGCAAGGGCGGCACGCCCGACATTTCGTCCTCGTTCGAAGCGAGCATCGCCAAGGTGTCCGCCTTGCCATGCGACATCATCATCCCCGTGCATCCGGGCACGACGGACGTGCTGGGCAAGGCGGCCAAGCGCAGCGGCACGGACAATCCCCTGATCGACGCGAATGCCTGCCGCGCCTATGCGGCCGAGGCGGGCGGCTTGCTGGCCAAGCGCCTGGCGAAAGAGCGTGGCGAGGCGGCGCCTCTTGAAGCCAAGGGTGCAGCGCACGCGCATTAATTAATCTGGTTTACTCTGCCGCCTGCTGCTGTTTTTGCAGGCGTTTCAGGAACACCGTCACTTCCTTGACGGCTTGCAGGTCGCCTTGTTGCTGGGCCACAGTCACGCCCGTCGTCCAGGCGGCCTGCGCTTCCTCCAGCCGGCCCAGCTGGTGCAAGGCCTTGCCCAGCAGTTTCCAGGCGGCGGAATAACCCGCTTGCTGTTGCGTCGCCTGCGCCAGATGCAGGGCGGCTTGCTCGGCGTCATGCTCTTTCAGGTAAGTATCTCCCAGGCCAAAGCGCAGCAGGGCGCTGTCGCGCCCCTGCGCCAGCAGTTTTTCCAGTTTTTCACGCATTCCCGGCTCCAGATTAATATGCAAGTTATTTCTTGTATATTAATGCCTGGGGCGTTTGTCCGCAAGCTATCGGTGGCTTGCAGTACTCAGCCTATGCGCTGACTTTTTGTCCATCTGCGGTGCTGCGGCGTAAGCAGGCTGGTTCGCTAGTCGGGCGGCAATTGAGTCAGGCAAGTCTTTTAATGAGAGTTGATTATCATTTATAATGCAATTCATCTGCATTTAAATCTCTTTCAGGAATCTCCATGCTCCACTCTTTACCGCGTCCGATGGCGCTGCTGCTGGCCGCCGCCAGTCCGCTGGCCCTGGCGGACGGACTCGCTGCACAAGATGTCGTCACCGTCAGCGCCGAGCGCCAGCATTACCGCAGCCTGTCCGCCACGGGCGCCACCAAGACGGACGCATTGCTGATGGACTTGCCGCAAAGCGTGCGCGTGCTGACTGGCGACCTGCTGCGCGACGCGGGCGTGACGACCCTGGCCGGCGCGCTGGACCTGGCCAGCGGCATCGCGAAGCAAAGCCCGCTGGGCGGTCTGTGGGACAGCTATGCCATGCGCGGCTTTACGGGCGACCCGAATTTCGGATCCGACTACATGGTCAACGGTTTCAGTTCCAGCCGCGGTTACAACGGCATGCGCGATGCCGGCAATACGCAGACGGTCGAAGTGCTGAAAGGCCCCGCCTCGGCCCTGTACGGCCGGGGCGAGCCGGGTGGCACGGTGAACATCACGACGAAAAAGCCGAAGTTCGCGCCGGAATACGCCGCCGACGTTTCCCTCGGCAGTTTCCAGACGCGCCGCGCCGCGCTGGACTTGACGGGGCCCTTGGGCGACAGCTTTGCCTACCGTTTGAACGCGGCGCATGAAGAAGGGCACAACTTCCGCGATACCGTGAAAGTCGAGCGCAGCCTGTTTTCTCCCTCGTTCCTCTGGCTGGTGGGCGAGCACACGACCGTGTCCTACGAAATCGAAGCGGTGCGGCAGCGCGCGCCGTTCGACCGGGGCGTGCTGGCCGTGAATGGCAAGCTGGGGGCCGTACCCGTCTCGCGCTTCCTGGGCGAACCGGACGATGGCCCCATGACGGTCAAGTCGCTGGGGCAGCAGTTATTTATCCATCACGCGCTGTCCGACGACTGGACGGTGCAGGCGGGAGCTTCTTACCGCGACAGCGAATTGACAGGCTATTCGACCGAGGCGAACAAGCTGCTGGCCGATGGGCGCACTCTGAATCGCCAGCGCCGCTACCGCGATTTCTCGGCCACCGACGTGTCGGCACGGGTCGAGTTGTTGGGCAAGTTCAGGACGGGGGCGCTGGCGCACGAAGTGCTGGCCGGCGTCGACGCCTATCACTTCGACGACCATCGGGTACAGCTGCGCCGCAATCCCACCGCCGCGAATGCGTATGCCATCGATATTCTTGCGCCCGCGTACGGCGGCAAGGCCGCTCCGCTGGCCCTGTCCATCGACACGCAGGAAGGGCAACAGGCGCGCGGCCTGTATGTGCAAGATCAACTCGAGCTGGGCGCGCAATGGAAGGCGCTGGTCGGCGTGCGCCACGATACGTACACGCAGGACGTGACGAATAATCGCTTCAATACGAACAACAGCCAGTCGCTGTCGGCCACCAGCCCCCGCGCGGGCCTCGTCTACCAGCCGTCGCAAACCTGGTCGCTGTATGCGAGTGCGGCCAAGGGCTTCCGGCCCAACAGCGGCATCAGCATCGCCAACCAGGCTTTCCCGGCCGAGCGCAGCCGCTCGTATGAGCTGGGCGCGAAGCTGGAGACGGGCAAGCTGACGGGCACCGTGGCCGTCTACGACATCCGCAAGAGCAATGTGCTGACGACGAATCCCGCCAACACGGACTTCGCGATTGCGGCGGGCGAGGTAGGCAGCCGGGGCCTGGAGCTGGACGTGTCGGGCGAAATGGCGCGCGGCTTGCGCGTCTCGGGCGCCTATGCGTACACCGACGCCACCGTCACGCGCGGCGATAACACCATCGTCACGGGCAGCCGCTTCGCCAACGTGCCGCGCCACAGCGCCAACCTGCTGGCCACGCAGCAATTCGCGCTGGGCGCGGGCACGGCCAGCGTGGGCGGCGGTGTGCAGTACGTGGGCGAGCGCCAGGGCGACGTGGCCGTCAGCAGCAGCTTTACCTTGCCGGCCTACACGACAGCCAGATTGCTGGCATCGTATGCGCCGACCGCGAAACTGCGCCTGGCCTTGAGCGTGGAAAACCTGTTCAACCGCAGCTACTATGCGAGTTCCTACAGCCAGTTGTGGGTGGCGCCGGGGGCCGAGCGCAGGCTGACCCTGAATGCGCATTACAGGTTTTGATTTGCACAATGCCGGGGCAGTGTTGAGAACCAGCAGCATAAAGCTGGGGTCAGACCCGACGGGTCTGACCCCGGATTTTTGCCTGTGCGGCAAGTGACGCCTACGACACTCCAACGCACCAAGGCACCAATACATAGACATAAACTAATGACTGTTTCCACATCCCTCAATTCCCCCGCCACCCTGCGCACCCGCATCGCCGTCATCGACGTACTGCGCGGCCTCGTCATGCTGATCATGCTGTTCGACCATGTGCGCGAAACCGTGTTTTTACACCACCAGGTCAGCGACCCGATGGATGCGGCCCACGTCGATCCGGCCCTGTTCTTCACGCGCATGGCCGCACACTTTTGTGCGCCCATGTTCGTCTTCCTGACAGGACTCTCGGCCTGGCTGTATGCGCATCCGGCGGCCGGTCCCCGCAGTGCTAGCGGCTTCCTGTTCAAGCGGGGCTTGCTGCTGGTCGTGCTGGAACTCATATTCGTCAATGTCGCCTGGAGCGGGGCGTTTCCTCCCGCCGTGCTGTACTTGCAGGTGATCTGGGTCATCGGCCT
This sequence comes from Janthinobacterium pasteuri, assembly GCF_051380775.1. Taxonomy (NCBI): domain Bacteria; kingdom Pseudomonadati; phylum Pseudomonadota; class Betaproteobacteria; order Burkholderiales; family Oxalobacteraceae; genus Janthinobacterium; species Janthinobacterium pasteuri. Next base: position 184,480 of record NZ_JBNYXS010000005.1, read on the forward strand.
GGCCATGATGGCGCTGGCCGTGCTGCACCGGTTGCCTTTGAAACTATTGATGGTGCTGGGCGTGGCGATCATCGCGGGACAGCATCTGCTCACGGGCTTGCACGCGGAGCAGGGCAGCCTGGCTTATTATGGTTTGACGTTGCTGCTGCAACGCGGTTATCTGGTGGCCGATGGCGCCATGAAAATCAAGGTCAGCTATCCGCTGCTGCCGTGGATAGGCGTGATCGTGCTTGGCTATGCGGCCGGTCCCCTGTATGCGCGCACCTTCAGCGCCGAGGCCAGGCGGCGCTGGCTGCTGGCGATGGGCGGCGGCAGCCTGCTGCTGCTGGCCGTGCTGCGTGGCTTTAATCTGTATGGCGAAACCCTGCCATGGGTGGCGGGCGACACGGCCCTGCGCACGGCCATGAGCGTGCTGAACTTCACCAAGTATCCGCCTTCGCTGGACTTTTTACTCTTCACCCTGGGCCTGGGGCTGCTGGGCCTGGCCTGGCTGGAAAGCGCCAATAACTGGTTCACGCGGGCTTGCGCCACGTTTGGCGGCGCGCCCATGTTTTATTACTTGCTGCATCTATATCTGCTGCTGCTCATCAGCCTCACCTTGACGGCCGTGCTGGGCGCCAACCACGGTGCCCGCTATGGCGTGGAACATATCTGGCAAGTCTGGATGCTGGCCTTGCTGCTGATGCCCGTGCTGTACTTTCCCTGCCGCGCGTTTGCCAACTACAAGCGGACCTCGCAGCAGGCATGGGTGCGCTACTTCTAGGCTAGTCTGTTGCGCGAGAATGGCTATTTGATCAGCGCCAGCACCTCGCGGAAGCGCGGATGCTTGCAATCGCGCAGCCATTCGAAAGCCAGCATTTCCACCGTCACCAGATGGGCGCCCAGCTTGTCCAGGCGGGCCAGCGCCGCGTCGCGGCTGGCGGCCTGGCGCGAGCCGACGGCGTCGATGGCGATGATCACCTCATACCCCAGCTGCAGCAGGCCGATGGCCGTCTGCAGCATGCATACATGGGCTTCGCAGCCCGTGACGACGATCTGTCTGCGCCCGCCGGGCAGCATATCCTGCAAGCCGTCGGCACAGGCGCCGAAATGCGTCTTGTGCAAGGTCCGTTCGCACAGGGCGGCGATTTCCTCCACGTTCGGCCCCAGGCCCTGGCGGTTCTGTTCCGTGCCCAGCACGGGCACGTCCAGCAGGCGGGCGATCTTTGCCAGTCGCAGGTTTTGCGCCAGCACCAGGCCTGCATCGTGGATGGCCGGCATCAAGCGGCCTTGCAGGTCGACAATGACCAAAACAGCCTGGTTCGCATCCATCAGCATGGCATTCTCCTTTAATCGGTAGGTGGCGACAGTGTAGCTCGCTGCGGCTTGCTTAAGCTGGCCAGCTGGGCGTGGCCGTTTCGCCCATCAGGTAGGCGTGATTCAGGTCGATGGCGGTACGCAGGTAATTCCACAGGGCGCTGACCCGCGCGATGTTGCGCCGCTCGCTCGGCGAGATCATCCAGAAGGCGCGCAGCAAATCGATCTCGCCGTCGAGCAGGGGCACCAGCTCGTTCGACTGCTGGGCCACGAAGCAGGGCAGGATCGCCAGCGCCTGGCCCGCGCGCGCCGCGTGGTACTGGGCGATCACGCTGGTGCTGCGAAACGCGCGCAGCGAATCGGGCGCCACGTTATCCATGTAGCGCAGCTCGGCGCTGAAGACCAGGTCGTCCACGTAGCCGATGATCGGGTGCTGCGCCAGTTGCGTCACGCTGGTGATGGGCGCATGGCGCGCCAGGTAGGCTGGCGTGGCGTACAGTTTCAAGCGGTAGTCGGACAATTTCGTCACCACATACGGGCCGGACAGGGGGCGCTCGATGGAAATGGCCACGTCCGCCTCGCGCTTGGACAGGCTGACGAAACGGGGCACGGCGATCAGGTCCACGCTGATGTGCGGGTAACGCCCGCAAAACTGTGCCAGGTGGGGCGCCAGCACGATGGCGCCGAAGCCTTCCGTGGCGCCCAGGCGCACCTGGCCCGACAGCAGCCGGTTGTGTTCGCCCAGTTCCTCGGTGGCGGCAAATACCGTGCTTTCCATCGTTTCCGCGTATTCCATCAGGCGGTGGCCCTCGGGCGTCAGCTGGTAGCCCACGTAATTGCGGTCGAACAGCTGCGTGCCCACCTGCTCCTCGAACTTGCGCATGCGCCGCGATACGGTGGAATGGTCGATGCCCAGCTTTTTCGCCGCATCGACGAGGCCGGCGCTGCGCGTCAGTTCCAGGAAGACCCGTACATTGTCCCAATCGAGCATGGCAACCCCTCCTTGTGCATTTTTGCAAAGGAATTATGCATTAATTTCACTTGAGTGCATATTTTTACACATGCAGAATGCATCTAAACATATAAGAAAACCCATTCACCTGGAGACACGCATGAAAAAAACCGTTCTGGCCATGGGCGCGCTGGCGCTTTCCCTTTCCTTTGGCGGCGCGCACGCGCAAATTTCCGATGGCGTCGTCAAGGTGGGCATCCTGACCGACATGTCCGGCCCGTATTCGGCCATGGGTGGGCGCGGTTCCGTCGTCGCCAGCCAGATGGCCGTCGAGGATTGCATGAAGGCCGAATGCAAGGGCATGAAGATCGAAATCCTCTCGGCCGACCACTTGAACAAGGCCGACATCGCCGCCTCCAAGGCGCGCGAATGGATAGACCGCGACAAGGTCGACGCCATCGCCGACCTGACCAATTCCTCGGTGGCCCTGTCCGTGCAAAAGCTGATGAAAGAGAAGGGCGGCATCGCCATGTTCAGCGGCCCTGCCACCGGGCGCCTGACGAACGAGGATTGCTCGCCGAACGGCTTCCACTGGATGTTCGACACCTATTCGCAGGCGGCCGGCACGGCGGCGGCACTGACTAAATTAGGGCAGAAATCGTGGTATTTCGTCACCGTCGATTATGCGTTCGGCCATTCGCTGGAAAAGGATGCCAGCGAAGTCGTCAAGCACAATGGCGGCACGGTGCTGGGCGCCGTGCGCCACCCGCTCAACGCCTCCGACTTCTCGTCCTTCCTGGTGCAGGCGCAAGGCTCGAAAGCGCAGGTGATCGGGCTGGCAAACGGCGGCGCAGACGTCGTCTCGGCAATCAAGCAGGCGCGCGAGTTCCGTATCGGCAGCGGTAAGGACCAGCGCCTGGCTGCCTTGCTCGTGTTCCTCTCCGACGTGCATGCGCTGGGGCTGGAAACGGCCCAGGGCCTGGTCTACGCGGACGGCTTTTACTGGGATTTCGATGACCGCAGCCGCGCTTTCGCCAAGCGTTTCGAGGCGCTCAACAAAGGTGCCAAGCCAACCATGGTGCAAGCGGGCGTGTATTCCAGCGTCTACCACTACCTGAAATCGGTGGCGGCCGCGAAGAGCGACGATTCGAAAATCATCGCCCAGAAAATGCGCGAGCTGCCCATCAAGGATGCCGTCATGAACAACGCCTCCATCCGTCCCGATGGCCGCGTCATCCACGACATGTATCTGGTGCAGGTGAAAACCCCGGCCGAATCGAAAGGCGCGTGGGATTACCTGAAGGTGCTGTCCACCATCCCCGCCGACCAGGCCTTCAAGCCGATGGATGCGGCGGCGTGCAACCTGGTCAAGAAATAATTTTCGGCTGAGCAGCAGAGTGCCGGGGTCAGTTCCTTCGGAATCGGAATTTCCCCCACTGGGGGAAATTCCCCCGGCGGGTCTGATCCCAGATTTCCGCTGCTGTGACGGGACTTTCGCATATCGAATTAACGGAGCCTAAAAAAATGAACCAATCCCTCACTCGAATCCCTTCCATCGCGCTGCACATCGGCGGCAAGCACCACGCATCAAGCAGCAGCGAATGGCGCGACGTCGTCAACCCGGCCACGCAGGAAATCGTCGCCAAGGTGCCGTTTTCCACTCGGGACGAAGTCAACCTCGCCGTCGCCACGGCCAAGGAAGCGTTCAAGACGTGGCGCAATACCCCGCTGGCCGCACGCATGCGCATCATGCTCAAGTACCAGCACCTGATCCGCGAAAACATCGCTACCTTGGCGGAACTGATCACGCGCGAACATGGCAAGACACTGCCCGACGCGGAAGGGGAGGTGATGCGTGGCCTGGAAGTGGTGGAGCACGCGTGCTCGATCGCCACCCTGCAGCTGGGAGAAATTGCTGAAAACGCGGCCACGGGCGTCGATGTCTACAATATCTACCAGCCGCTGGGCGTGGGTGCCGGCATCACGGCCTTCAACTTTCCCGTCATGCTGCCGTGCTTCATGTTCCCCATCGCTATCGCCTGCGGCAATACCTTCGTGCTGAAACCGTCGGAGCAGGACCCGTCGTCGACCATGTACCTGGTCGAACTGATGTACCAGGCGGGCTTGCCGGCCGGTGTGCTGAACGTCGTGCATGGTGGCGCGGACGTCGTTAACATGCTGTGCGACCATCCCGACATCAAGGCCGTCTCCTTCATCGGTTCCACCCACGTGGGCACGCATGTGTACCGCCGCGCCAGCGAGTCGGGCAAGCGTGCGCAGTCGATGATGGGCGCGAAAAACCATTGCGTGGTGCTGGCTGACGCCAACAAGGAACAGGCGATCAATAACCTGATCGGCGCGGCCTTCGGCGCGGCCGGCCAGCGCTGCATGGCCAATTCCGTCGTAGTGCTGGTGGGCGAAGCCCGTTCCTGGCTACCGGAAATCGTCGCCCGCTCGCAGGCGCTGAAGGTGGGGCCGGGCAGCGACCGCACGGCCGACCTGGGGCCGATGGTATCGAAAGCGGCCATGCAGCGCGCGGAAAAGCTGATCCAGGCGGGCGTGGACGAAGGCGCGCAGCTGCTGCTCGACGGCCGCGGCCACAAGGTGGCCGGCTACGAGGGCGGCAACTTCATGGGCCCGACGATTTTCTCGAAGGTGGCAGCGTCGAACTCCGTCTACACGCAGGAAATCTTTGGTCCCGCCATGTGCGTGGTCGAGACGGACAACCTGGACCAGGCCATCGCCTTCATCAACGCCAACCCGAACGGCAACGGCACCTCGATCTTCACCTCGTCCGGCTGGGCGGGGCGCAAATTCCAGAATGAGATCGACGTGGGGCAGGTGGGCATCAACGTGGCCATACCCGTGCCCGTCGCCTACTTCAGCTTCACGGGGTCGCGCGCGTCGAAACTGGGCGACCTGGGCCCGAACGGCAAGCAAGCCCTGTACTTCTGGACGCAGACCAAGACCGTCACGGCGCGCTGGTTCGCCCCGGACGATGGCGGCAGCGGCGTCAATACCACCATTTCGATGAAATAAGGGGCAAGGATGAGCGTGAGTACCAATATCGTTTTTATCGGCCTCGGCAACATGGGGCTGCCCATGGCGCAAAACCTGGTGCGCGCCGGCCACGCGGTCACGGGTTTTGACTTGCTGCCGGCCAGCGTGCAGCAGTTTGCCGACGGCGGCGGCCTGGTGTCCGATGACCAGGCGGCAGCGATCCAGTGCGCCGACATCGTCATCACCATGCTGCCGGCCAGCCGCCACGTGCTGGGGGCGTATTTGGGGGACGCTGGCATTCTGGCGCAGGCGCGGCCCGGCACCCTGCTGATCGACTGTTCGACGATTTCCACCGAGGCGGCGCGCCAGGTGGGCCGCGCGGCGCAGGAGAAGGGCTTGCCCATGCTGGATGCGCCCGTCTCGGGCGGCACGGCGGGCGCCAGCAACGGCACCCTGACCTTCATGGTGGGCGGCGCAGAGGCGGCGCTGGCGGCGGCGCGGCCTTACCTGGAGATCATGGGCAAGGCGATTTTCCACGCGGGCGGCTCGGGCTGCGGCCAGACGGTCAAGATCTGCAACAACATGCTGCTGGGGATACTCATGATCGGCACCAGCGAAGCGATACGCCTGGGCGTGGCCAACGGGCTTGACCCGAAGGTGGTGTCGGACGTGATGGCGAAAAGCTCGGGCCGCAACTGGACCCTGGAAGTGTACAACCCTTGCCCGGGCGTGGCCGAGAACGTGCCCGCGTCGCGCGGCTACACGGGCGGCTTTGGCGTCGACCTGATGCTGAAAGACCTGGGCCTGGCCGTGGAAAGCGCGCTGGCCAGCGGCGCGAGCGTGCCGCTGGGCGCGCTGTCGCGCAATTTATATAGTTTGCACAGCAAGGCGGGAGCGGGCGCGCTGGATTTTTCCAGCATTTATCAACTGCTGGGGGAGCAAGCTTAAGGCTGCTGCGCCTGCAGGGCAGCCAGTTCCGCCCTGGCTTTTTCCAGCTTGCCTTCCAGCTTGGCGATTTTTTTCGGCTGCTTGTTCGCTTCCTGGGCCAGGCGCAGCGAACGCTCCGTCTGATTCACCTTCGCCTGCGCCTTCAGCACCTTCTTGTTGTGACGCTCGGCCAGCACATTGTCGCGGCAGTGGGCATTGACTTCGTCGAGCGCCCGCGTCAGGCCCGCAACCTTGTCGGACAGGCCCTGTTCCTGCGCCTGGCGCAATTCGCTGCGGATGCTTTCGCGCTTGGCGGCGCAGCCGGCCAGCTGGGTGTCGGCGGCGCTGGCAGTGGTGCTGGCGCTGGCGGCGAGGGCGACGAGCAAGGTCAAGGCGGTTTTCGATAGGCGATTCATGGCGTTCCTGGGCAGGTTGGTTTAGTGGATGCAATGTAAGCCCGCCGGCGTGCCCTGTCAAACTTCCCGTGCAGTGCGCGCCTCCGGTGCGGGGCATCGGCTACCATGCGTGTTTTCTTCTTCCCGACACCATCGCATGCCCAGGAAATTACTCTTGCTGATCCCTTTTCTACTGCCGCTATCCGTTCTGGCGCAACCTTCGCCCACTTTGCTCGACCTGCAGTTGCTGGCCATCGCAGCGCGTGCCGATGCGCCGGCCAGGGACCCGGCCAATATCGCCGCATTTGCCCAGACACGGCGTGCGGCCGAAGCGGGCGATGTGGTGGCGCAACTGGACTTGGCGCGCAAGCTGCAGTTGGGCGTCGGCGCGCCGCAAAGCACGGCGCAGTCGATGGCCTGGCTGCGCAAGGGCGTGGCGCAAGGCGACGTACTGGCGCAAACCATTCTGGCGCTGGAATTCATCGACGGCGACAGCAGTGCCGAAGAACAGGCGCTGGCCATCAAATGGCTGGAGGCGGCGGCAGAGCAGCACTTTGTTCCTGCCTATAACGCGCTGGGCGAGCGCCTGATGCGGGTGGCCACGGACGATGAACAGCGCAGCGAGGCCTTCGCCTGGTATCAACGATCGGCGCGTGAAAAGGATACAGCCGGCATGCGCAACCTGGCCCGCGCGCACGAGCTGGGTCTGGGCGTGAAACAGTCGGACCAGTGGGCCATGGTCTGGTATGAGTGGGCCGAATGGCGCGGCAAGCTGGCTGAAAAGGAAAATAAATGAAGACTATCCTGTTCATTTTGAGCCTGACGCTGGCGCAGCCCGTGCTGGCCCAGGCAGTCGCCGCGCCAGCGCCACGCCAGCATCCGGCGCTGGCCGAATTCGATATGTCCGGCCTCGACGACATGCGCGCTAGAGTGCAAGCGGTGATCAACCGTCCGGCCGATCTGTCGCCGGACAAGGTCGCTGCCTTCGAGAAGACACGCCGCGCGGCAGAAGGGGGCGACACGGCAGCCCAGCTGGAGCTGTCGCAGATGCTGCACGACGGCGAAGGCACGCCGCGCGACGTCGACGCCGGCCTGGCGTGGATGCAAAAATCGGCCGAAGGCGGCTATTGTCCGGCGCAGGCTTTCCTCGGCGTGGCCTACACGCTGGGCCAGGGCATGGCAATCGACCGCAAGCTGGGCGAATACTGGTCGCGCAAGGGGGCCGCGCAAGGCGTGGAACTGGCCAACTTCACGGTGGCCATGCACTTTGAGAATATCCACAGCAGCGCGGAAGAACAGGCGCATGCGCTGCACTGGCTGAAGTTTTACGCCGAAAAGGGTTTCATCCCCGCCTACAATGAAATCGGCTACCGTCTGATGATGACGGCGCACGCTGACGCGCAGCGCAAGGAAGCATTCGGCTGGTACATGAAGTCGGCCAAGGTGCTCGATCCCTCAGGCTTGAACAATGTCGCCTACTCGTACGAGGTGGGGCAGGGCGTGCCGCAGAGCGACGAGGCGGCTCTGGGCTGGTACGAAATGGCGGCCATCGCGAAAAGCCCGCCGGGGCAGACGGGCTTCGCGCGGCTGCTTGAGCAGGGCCGTGGCGGACCCACCCGGCAGGGGCCGGCGCCCAAGCCCTTCGCGCTGTATCTGCTGGCCGCGAAGCAGGGCGACGTGGAAGCCATGGAACGGCTGGTCAAGGTGTACGATGAGGGCGAGCTGGAACAGGCGGCCGACCCTGTGCAGGCGGCAATGTGGCGTGAAAAGCTCCGCCTGGCCAAGGCTCCCTGAATGGGAGAGACGGGGCGGAAACGGCATGCTATCATCATTGTTATCGATAACAATATTATGAGAGACCGATGAATCCCGATTTCCGCTCCAGGGAAATGCTCGACAAGCATATCCTGCACACGATGCACTTTTATCACCCGCGCGCCATCGATGCGAGCGGCGGCTTCTATCACTTCTTCCGCGATGATGGCACCGTCTACGACGCCAGCACGCGCCATCTGGTCAGCAGCACGCGCTTCATCTTCAATTACGCCATGGCTTACCGCCACTTTGGTGACGACGATTACCAGGCGGCGCTGCGCCACGGCGTGGCCTTTTTGCGCGACGTGCACCGCGACCCGGCCACGGGCGGCTACGCCTGGCAATTGAAATGGCAAGACGGCGTCAAGACGGTGGAAGACGGCGCCAACCACTGCTACGGCCTGGCTTTCGTGCTGCTGGCCTATGCCCACGCCTTGCAGGCGGGGATGTCGGAAGCGCGCGCGTATCTGGACGAGACCTTCGAACTGATGGAGCAGCGCTTCTGGCTGCCCGAACACGGCCTGTATGCGGACGTGGCCAGCGCCGACTGGGCGACGCTTGACGGCTACCGGGGCCAGAACGCCAACATGCACGCCTGCGAAGCCATGCTGGCCGCATTCGAGGCGACGGGCGAGGCGCGCTACCTGCACCGCGCCGAGACGCTGGCGCACAATATCACGGTGCGCCAGGCGGGTCTGGCGAACGGCATGATATGGGAGCACTACAAACCCGACTGGTCGATCGACTGGGACTACAACCTGCACGACAAGAGCAATATTTTCCGCCCGTGGGGCTACCAGCCCGGCCACTTCACGGAATGGGCCAAGCTGCTGCTGCTCATGGAGCGCCACGCCAGATTCATGGCCGGTCCGTCCGACTGGCTGCTGCCGCGCGCGCGCGCACTGTACGACACGGCGCTGTCCAAGGCCTGGGATGGCGTGCATGGCGGCATCCACTACGGTTTCGGCCCGCAGGACGAGATCTGCGATGGCGACAAATACTTCTGGGTGCAGGCGGAAAGCTTTGCGGCCGCCGCAGTGCTGGCCGCGCGCACGGGCGACGAAGCCTATTGGCGCAGCTACGACAAGATCTGGGACTACAGCTGGACGCACTTTGTCGACCATGAGCACGGCGCCTGGTACCGTATTTTGACGCCCGAGAACGGCAAGATCAGCGACGAGAAAAGCCCGGCCGGCAAGGTCGATTATCACACCATGGGCGCCTGCTATGAAGTGCTGAACGTGCTTGGCGGTGTCGCATGAGTGCCGCCAATTTTCCACGCTTTGTTTCGGCCGGCGAAGCGCTGACGGACATGCTGCGTACGGGCGCGGATTCCTGGAGCAGCCAGGTGGGCGGCTCGACCTGGAACGTGGCGCGCGTGATGGCGCGCCTGGGCGTGCCCAGCGCCTTTGCGGGCGCCGTCAGCCTCGACGTCTTCGGCGACGCGCTGGCCGCTGCCACCGAGGCGGCGGGCCTGGACATGCGTTTCTTGCAGCGCCGTGCGAAGTCGCCGTTGCTGGCCATCGTGCATGAACTGCATCCGCCCACCTATTACTTTATCGGCGACGACAGCGCCGACCTGCATTTTGACGCGGCGCAGCTGCCCAGCGGCTGGATGCAGGGGGCGCAATGGGTGCATTTCGGCGGCATCAGCCTGGCGCGCGAACCGCTGGCGGGCAAGCTGGTGGCGCTGGCGCAGCAATTGAAGGCGGCCGGCGTGAAGATCAGCTACGACCCGAATTTCCGCATCATGATGGATGAGCGCTACGATGCCACCCTGCGCCGCATGGTGGAACTGGCCGACGTGGTTAAAGTATCGGATGAAGACCTGGCGGGCCTGTTCCGCCATGACGACATCGATGGCGCGTTTGCCATCCTGCGCAGCTGGAATCGGCACGCCACGTATTTGTATACGCGTGGTGCGCAGGGCGCGGCGCTGTACCAGGGCGAGCAAGCATGGCAGGCAGCGCCGCCCGTCATCGAGGTGATCGACTCGGTGGGGGCGGGCGATGCCAGCATCGGCGGCTTGCTGTACAGTCTGATGAACCGGCCCGATGCCGATGGCGGCCAGCATTTGCGTTTTGCCGTTGCGGCGGGCGCGGGCGCTTGCCTGGCGGCCGGCGGTTCGCCGCCCTCGGTGCAATTGGTGGTATCGTTGCTGGAGCGCACTATATTGGGATGATGTGCGCATGCAGTGTGCATTAAGGGCGCCAGCGCGCCCTTTTTGCAATAATAGGCGTAAGATTTGCTCACTTGCCATGTCAAGCGCCTGTGCTGGAAGTGTCTTTATCTGCGAGGATAGGCTCTGGGCCATGCGCTGACAATATGCCGTTCCTCCCATTGCCGTGCATGGCGCCAGCTGGCCGGATCGGTGCGCTTTACAGAGCATGGGCGCTGAGAAGGAAGTCCGCATGCATAAGATCTGGAAATTTTTCAATCCCAGGAGTGTCAAATTCAAGATGGCTGTGCTCGTGGGCGTGCTGGTGCTGTGCGCGGCGGGTTCTGTTGCGCTCACTGCGCTCTCTGTCGCGCAAGGGCAGATGGCCTCCGTCATCGGCAATCAGCAATATGCCTTGCTGACCAGCGCGGCGGCATATATCGACGACGACTTGAATGCGAAGAAGGCCCTGCTCAAGGTGCTGGCGGAAGGGCTACCCGCGGATGTGTATCAAGATCCGCAGCGCATGCAGGCATTTATTGAAAATCATCCAAGCCTGCGCGAGGAATTTTTCAATCTTGTCGCCTTTGATGCTACGGGGAAATTGATTGCCAGCATGAATGACCGGAGCGTGGTCGGCAAGCTCAATTTCGCCACGCGCGAATACTTTATCGATACCGTCAAATTCAGGGAAGGCGTGATATCGCGTCCCTTCAAGAGCCAGCTGTCGGGCAAGCCCATTGTGCTGGTAACCGAACCGATCTATGACGAAGCCGGCAAATTGCTGTATGTGATCGCTGGCGGTATCAATTTGCAAAGCCCCACGTTTTTTGGCCAGTGGGAGCAGCTCAAGCCGGGCAAGAGCGGTTATCTGTTCATGGTGTCCGACGATGGCACGATACTCCACCATCCTGACCCGGTGCGCGTCCTGAAGCGGGTGGATGAGGAAAAGGGCGGCGTTACGCCTTCCACGCTGGCCGCATTGCGTGGTTTTGACGGTTGGATGCAGGGTAAAACCAAACTGGGCGTGCAGGCCATTATCACGTACAAGCATTTGCGTGCAGCCGATTGGATCATCGGCGCCGTCTACCCTGAAAGCGAGGCATTCACGCCGATCACCGATATTTATGCCAAAGTCATCATTGCTTCGTCAGGCGTCGCCTTGCTGGCCAGTGGCGCTGGCTGGCTCGCGGTGATGCTGCTCTTGCGTCCCTTGGGCGATTTGGGCCGGCATGTGACGAGCATACACTCCGGCAATGCCGATATTGAGGTGTTTAATATCGCCCGCAAAGACGAGTTCGGAAAACTCAGCCGTGCATTTTATGCGCTGTCGCTGCAGAGGGAGGCTGCGGAGAGCAACCTCGCTGCTCTGGCGCGTACTGACATGCTGACCGGCCTGCACAACAGGCGCATGTTTGACGAGGCGCTGGCCGCGGCATTGACGCGCGCCCGGCGCGCTGGTGCGGGCCTGGCGCTGGCCTATCTGGATATCGATTATTTTAAAAGAATAAATGATACATACGGGCATGGCATCGGAGACCTGGTATTGATTGAGTTTGCCCAGCGGCTCAAAGCTTGCGTCCGGGCCTCGGATACGGTAGCGCGCCTTGCAGGCGATGAGTTTGTCATCATTTTTGAACAACTGACGGATCAGTCCGAACTCGCGTTACTGGGCAAGAAAATCGTGCAAGAGATGGCCGTGCACTTTGATTGCGGCGGCATCGGCCTGCATGTCGCCACCAGTGTCGGCCTGGCGTTCAGCGCCCAAGGCGATACGACGCCAGGGGCATTATTGACGGCGGCCGATACGGCGCTCTACAGGGCAAAAAGCGCTGGCCGCAACGGTTATGCCATCACTTCGGTCGGCAGCCCCGCCTTGACCGAGGCGCTGTAGGAGCGGGCGTGCAGGCAATGCGAGTGTAGGGTACACCTGTTCTGGCAGAGTCAAGGTCTGCGTTGGCCCTTTGCCGCCGGCGGAGCATACCTTCCCGACGATGCCCGCTCTACCAGGGTAAATTCCATCAGGCGATGCGTCGCGGGCGCCGGTTCCCCCGCGCGGCGCTGGCGTATCTCGTCGATGACGAGACTGACGGCGGCGCGCGCCATGTCGGCGATGGGCTGGTGGATGGTGGTCAGCTCGGGCCAGACGGTGGTGGCCACGGGCGTGTCGTCGAAGCCGCACACGCTCAACTCGGCCGGCACCTGCAAGCCCATGCCGTGCGCCACGGCGAGGGTGGCGGCAGCCATGTCGTCGTTGCTGGCGAAGATGGCGCTGGGGGGCGGTTGTTGCGCCAGCAACTGGCGCGCCGCGTCCAGCCCCGAGCGATACGTGAAATAGCCTTGCGCCACCCTGTGCGGCGGTACCGGCAAGCCCGCATCCTGCATGGCGTCCTCGAAGGCCTGGCGGCGCAGCAGGGCGGGCGTGTGCGCCGGATCGCCCTCGATGAAGCCGATGTCGCAGTGGCCCAGCGCGAGCAGATGGCGCGTCATGGCCAGCGCGCCTTCGTAATCGTCGATGCGCACGGCCGACACATCGGGCGAGGGGCGCGCCGTGGCCACGGCGATGGCGGGGATGCCCATCTGATTCAGCTGCGCCAGCACCTCCGGCGAATCGCACAGGGGCGGCGGCACCAGGATGCCATCCACGCCGGCCGCCACCAGGCAGGCGATGCCGGCGCGCTGGCTATCCAGGTCTTCGCAGCGTTCGAGCAGCAACTGGCCGCCGCCCTGGCGGCATTGGTCCATGGCGCCGACGAGGAATTCGCTGAGGAAGGCCGCGCTGGGGTTGCTGTATAGCAGGCCGATGCGCAGGGTGCCCGTGCGGGCCGCCCTGGCCGCCAGGTTGGGCTGGTAGTGCAGGCTGGCGATCGCTGCCTCGACCTTGTCGCGCGTGGCCGCGCTGACGCTGGCGCGCCCGTTGATCACGCGCGACACCGTCATGGCCGACACGCCAGCCACGCGCGCCACGTCATGCACGGTGGCGCCGCTGGCCGTATCGGGGGCGGCGTGCGCCGCCTTATTCGAGGTGGCCACCGAATTTCAGCTTGCCGCTGATGCGCATGCCGTGTAATTGTCCCTCTTCCAGTTCGGCGGCGCTGGTGCGCTGTGCCGTGTCGCGCCGCGCCAGTCCCACCGACAGGATATCGAGCATCATCAGCTGCAGCAGGCGCACGATCATGGGCACGAAATTGAGGTTGCCTTCCGGGTGGTTCAATGTCAGCAGCACGTCGGCCAGCTTGGCCAGCGGCGAACCGCTGGCCGTAATGGCCAGCACGCGCGCGCCGCAGCCCTGCGCCACCTTGACGGTGCGCAGCAGCTCGGGCAGGGCACCCGAGCGGGAAATGACCAGCGCGACGTCGCCCCGCTTGAGCATGGCGGCGCTCATTTCCTGCGCCTGCGGATCGGCAAAGAAGCTGCTGACGATGCCCAGGTTGAGCAGCTTTTGCTGCATGTCGTCGGCCACCACGCGGGCGCTGCCCACGGCCAGCAATTCCACGCGCTGCGCGCCGCGCAGCAGTTCGATGGCCGCCGTCAGCGCCTTCACGTCGAGCATGTCGCGCAGTGCCAGCGCAGCCGAGGCATTATTGCCCAGCACCTTGCGCGCCAGTTCGGCGTCGGAGTCCGAAATCTCCACGTGGCAGTGGGCCACCGTGATGGCGCCGCCCGTCAGGCCGGAAGCGAGTTTCAGTTTGAAATCGGCCAGGCCCTGCACGCCGATCGAGCGGCAAAAGCGCATCACGGTCGGCTGGCTGACGCCGACTCTTTGGGCGATTTCCGCGATCGGCAGCGTTAGCATGGCGTTCGGCTCCTTCAGCACCCAGTCGGCCACCTTGCATTCCGAGGGGCTCATGCGCCCGCGCGCCTGGCGCACCGATTCGAGCACGGGTGCGCCGGAATGGGCGCGCTTGAGCTTTTGCGCGAGGATGGCGGCGATGCCCAGGAACGTCGGCAGTTCGGCTGTGATCAGGAAGGTGGGGATCTGCGCCAGGTAGTCGTTCAGGCGGCCCTTTTGTTCGAAGCGCGCACGGAACTGCGACTGTTCAAACAGGTGGCCCAGGCGCGGCACGATGCCGCCGCCTATATAGATGCCACCCAGCGCACCGAGGGTCATGGCCACGTTGCCGGCGATGGAGCCGAGGATGGCGCAAAAGCAGTCCACCGCCTCCAGGCATACATCGCATTCATTGTTCAGGGCGCGGCTGGTGATGTCGGCCGCTAGCAGCGGCGGCACGTCATGCCGGCCAGCGCGGTCGGACAAGGCGCGGTAGATCAGTTCCAGCCCGCGCCCGGAGGCGAGGCGCTCGGCCGAGACGTGCGACAGTTCGCGCCAGGCGAAGGACAGCACATCCATCTCGCGCTGGTCGCAGGGGGCGAAGCTGACGTGACCGCCTTCGCTGCCCAGCGCGATCCAGCGGTCTTCGGCCGGGATCATGCCCGACACGCCCAGGCCCGTGCCCGAACCGAGCAGGCCGATGACGCTGTCGGCGCGCGCCATGCCGCCACCGATCTGCAAGCGCTGGTCGGGCCGCAGATAGGGCAGGGCCATGGCCAGCGCCGTGAAGTCGTTCACCACCAGCAGCGTGTCGAGGCCCAGCGCGGCGCGCATCGCCTCGATCGAGAAGAACCAGTGATGGTTCATCATGCGGATATTGTCGTCGTCGATGGGATTGGCGATGGCGATGGCTGCATGGCGCACGCGCGCCGAACCGGCGGCGCGTGCCTCGCTGCTATCCATGTACGCTGTGATGGCGTCGAGCAGCGAAGCGTAGTCGTCGCAGGGCAGCACGGCCACTGCTTCCAGGTGGCCCTGGCGCGTTTCGAGCACGAAGCGGGCATTGGTGCCGCCGATGTCGGCCAGCAGGCGTGGCCCTTCACTGAAACGCTCCGCCGGATCGCTGCCTGCTACTTCCATTTTTTCATCAATTTTCATGGCGGTGCTTTGTCTCGTTTGCGTGCGCGGTCGTGGCGGCGCACTGTCGTTATGGGCAAAAACCAAGGATTTTAATTCGTATACGTGCCGCGTGCCGAAAAATGCAGGATGCCTGCGCAAATGCCTGTTCACAGTGCCAGATAGGGTGGCGGCAGCGGAAAAAACAGGGCAGTCAACTCGCACATCAGTACGCAAATAAAGTGTCGCAGAGTAGTCGTAGGATTACAACATAATATGTTGATATTTGTTCGTAGTATAGTTACTATGTCTCTGCTGGAAAGAATTCTGGCCAGTACATTCGGCCACGAATGACTAGATAAAAAATAAATTACTGAGGAGACTTACCATGCTGCATCGCACCATGTTGAAGGCCGTGTTGAAGACACTGCCAGCTGCCATCGTCTTAGCCATCGCCAGCGGTTCCGCTGTCGCCGACCCTATGTACCCATCCGACTCCGAAGGCTTCCACGGCTACCTGCGCGCTGGCGCCGGCAGCAATACTTCGGGTGGCGGCGGTTCGCAAGGCTGCTTCGGCCTGGGTGGCAATACCATGAAATACCGTCTGGGCAATGAGTGCGACGCCTACACGGAATTCGGCTACACCAAGTCCGTCGCCAAGTCCGGCGGCGTGAACTACCTGGCCACGATCTGGGTCAACGCTTACGCGCCAAACTCCGATTTCGGCAGCAACAAGCTGGGCATCGTCAAAGCCTATGTCGAAGCGCAGGGACTCGATTTCCTGAACGGCGGCACGGCCTGGGTCGGTAAACGTTTCTACTACCGTCCTGACATCCACATGCTGGACTTGCAATACATCAATATGAACGGCACGGGCGCCGGCCTGGACCGCATTCCTGCCGGCCCGGGTAAATTCTCGTATGCCTTCTTCAAGGACAACGATATCAGCACCGTGTCGCCGACCGGCGTCGTCACTACCAAGTCTGCCGTGCGTCAGAACTTCATCTTTGGCGAGATTCCCGTCAATGAAAACGGCACGCTGGACCTGGCTGCGACCTACATCATCGGCGAAGGCAAGGATGATGTCGCCACTGGCAAGCGCAATAACGGCTGGCAACTGTCGGCCTTCCACCGTCAAGGTAAAGTGTTCGGCGGCGGCAACACCTTCGGCGTGCAGTACGGCGTCGGCCCTGGCACCGGCAATGGCGCGCAGTTCGGCGCTTCGGGCGACACCAATTTCGGTTCGGACGTGAAACGCACGCGCATCTTCAATGACATGGCGATCCAGCCGATGGCCAATTTCGGCATGGAATTCGTCGCCCTGTGGCAAAAAGACGAATCGAATGCCAAAGGTTCCTCGACCTGGACCTCGGTCGGCGTGCGCCCCGTGTACGCGTTTACCGACAACTTCAAGCTGGTGGGCGAACTGGGTACGGATCGCGTGACGCAAGCGGGCGGCCTGCCAGCCAAGCGGCTGACCAAGCTGACCATCGCGCCGACGATCTCGGCTGGTCCTGGCCTGTGGTCGCGTCCTGAACTGCGCGCTTTCGTGACCTACGGCAAATGGAACGATGCGGCGACCGCGTCGGTCAATGCGTCGAACAACGGCGGCCCGATCTACAACAACAATACCAGCGGCACGTCGTATGGTTTCCAAGTGGAAACTTGGTTCTAAGTTTGCAGGCGTTGTCAGTCTAAATCAACCTGGCGCATCCTTCGCGGATGCGTTTTTGGCGCCGTCCCGTGATATAAATACAATGTAGGCATGTCATGGATCACGGCGCCGTCTTTTCACTGAAGATGATGCCCGTTTGTAAGCGGGTCTGAGCACAAGAGCGCCGATACAGGCGCAGATTTCACCTTTTTCGGCCCCCGTATGCCGAAGCCCCCTAAAAGCTTGATCAAAAAAGGAATGTGGAGATGAAACTGAAATTCAAGATTACCCAACTGGCCGCACTGACCACCCTGGCATTTGCCGGCAGCGCCTTTGCGACCGACGTGGAAGTGTTGCACTACTGGACCTCCGGCGGCGAAGCGAAGTCCGTGGGCCAGTTGCAGCAAATCGTGAAGGAAAGCGGCTTCGGCTGGAAAGACTTCGCCGTGGCTGGTGGCGCTGGCGAAAACGCCGCGACCGCACTGAAAACCCGCGTCATTTCCGGCAACCCGCCAACGGCCGCCCAGATCAAGGGTCCATCGATCCAGGAGTGGGGCGCGGAAGGCGTGCTGGCCAATATCGATGATGCCGCCATTCCAGGCAAATGGGATGCCGTGCTGCCGAAAGTCGTCGCCGACATCATGAAATACAAGGGCCACTACGTTGCCGCACCTGTCAACGTGCACCGCGTCAACTGGATGTGGGTCAACCCGGAAGTGCTGAAAAAAGCCGGCGTGGCCACCACCCCGACCACCTGGGATGCGTTCTTCGACGCGGCCGAGAAAATCAAGAAATCGGGCGGCATCGCGATCGCCCACGGCGGCCAGCCTTGGCAGGACGCCACCGTGTTTGAATCCGTCGCGCTGGGCGTGGGCGGTACCGAATTCTATAAAAAAGCCATCCTCAAGCTGGACCAGAAGGAATTGACCGGCCCGACCATGCTCAAGGTGTTCGACACCCTGGGCAAGGTAAAGACCTACATCGACAAGGATGCGGCAGGCCGCGACTGGAACCTGGCCACCGCCATGGTCATCAACAACAAGGCCGGCTTCCAGTTCATGGGTGACTGGGCCAAGGGCGAGTTCACGGCTGCCGGCAAGGTGCCGGGCAAGGATTACCTGTGCGTGGCAGCGCCTGGCACGGACAAGGCCTACACCTTCAACATCGATTCGTTTGCCATGTTTACGCAAAAGGATGCGAATGCGAAGAAAGGGCAGATCGCTCTGGCCAACGCCATCATGAATCCGAAGTTCCAGTCGATCTTCAACCTGAACAAGGGTTCCATCCCCGTGCGTTCCGGCGTTTCCAAGGACAAGTTTGACGCTTGTGCCCTGAAATCGATGGAAGACATGGACGCCACCAACAAGACCGGCGGCCTGGTGCCATCGTTCGCCCACGGCATGGCGCTGCCATCGGCCACCCAAGGCGCCGTGACCGACGTCATCGCCAAGTTCATGAATACCAACATGAGCTCGAAAGATGCGGTTGCTGCCCTGGCCAAAGCGGCAAAAGTGAAGTAATCACGACGGCGCCGGCATTCCCGCCGGCGCCCGCTGCATCGCATGCATCGCAGGCGCCCGCCCTGGCGTTCGACCAGGCCGGCGCCACACGCAGTTTTCTCTACGGCTCTCTTATGTCCATACGCAAGCAATTCGACCGATGGATACCGCAGATGGTGCTGGGCCCCACGCTCATCGCCAGCTTGGTATTCGTCTATGGTTTTATCTTTTTGACCGGTTGGCTGTCGCTGACCGAATCGCGGCTGATGCCGAACTACGAGTTCGCCGGCCTGGTGCAATACATTGAGCTGTTCGACAATGAGCGCTGGTGGACCTCGCTCAAGAACCTGGGCATTTTTGGTGTCCTGTTCATCGGTTGCAGCATCGCCATCGGCCTGTTCCTGGCGATCCTGCTGGACCAGAAAATCCGCGCCGAAGGCGCGCTGCGCGCCATTTACCTGTATCCGATGGCGCTGTCCTTCATCGTCACCGGCACGGCCTGGAAATGGATGCTCAATCCCAGCCTGGGCCTGGAAAAGGTCATGCATGACTGGGGCTGGACGTCGTTCACCTTCGACTGGCTGGTGAACTCCGACATGGCCATCTACACGGTGGTGATCGCCGGCGTATGGCAGTCGTCAGGCTTTGTCATGGCACTGTTCCTGGCCGGCCTGCGCGGCATCGATGATGAAATCATCAAGGCGGCGCAAGTCGATGGCGCATCCCTGCCGACGATCTACTGGCGCATCGTGATTCCCGCCATGCGTCCCGTGTTCTTCAGCGTGCTGCTGATCCTCGCGCATATCGCCATCAAGAGCTTCGACCTGGTCATCGCATTGACGGCTGGCGGACCTGGCAACTCGTCGTCCGTGCCAGCCATCTTCATGTACCAGTTTTCCTTCACCCGCGGCCAGCTGGGCCTGGGCTCTGCATCAGCCATGATGATGCTGGCCACCATCGTGGCCGTGCTCGTGCCGCTGATGTACCTGGAAACGCGCAGCGCAAAGGCGATGAGATGACACACACTCCTACACGTAACAACAAACTCACCCTGGGACGGGTGGTGGTATACCTGCTGCTGATACTGTTCGCGGTGTATTACATCGTGCCCCTGTACGTGACCCTGTCGACGTCATTCAAGTCGCTCGACGAGATCCGCAGCGGCAACCTGCTGGCATTGCCGCACGTGTGGCAGTTCGATTCCTGGTCCAAGGCCTGGTCTTCAGCCTGCACGGGCGTCACCTGCGACGGCATGCAGCCGTTCTTCTGGAACTCGATCAAGATGGTGATTCCCGCCGTGCTGATCTCGACCTTCCTGGGCGCCTTCAACGGCTATGTGTTCGCGCACTGGCGCTTCCGTGGTTCGGAAATGCTGTTTGCCGCCTTGCTGGTGGGATGCTTCATCCCGTTCCAGGTGGTGATCCTGCCGATGGCGCGCCTGCTGGGCGAATTCGGCCTGGCCAACACCACCACGGGTCTGGTCTTCGTGCACGTGGTGTATGGCACGGCGTTCACGACCCTGTTCTTCCGTAACTACTATATCGGCGTGCCGGAAGAATTGATCAAGGCGGCGCGCATCGACGGTGCCGGCTTCTTCCTGATCTTCCGCAAGATCGTGCTGCCGATTTCGGGTCCGATTTTCGTCGTCTGCATCATCTGGCAATTTACGCAGATCTGGAACGACTTCCTGTTCGGCATCGTCTTCGCCAGCGGCGATTCGCAGCCGATCACGGTGGGCTTGAACAACCTGGTCAACACGTCCACGGGCGTGAAGGAATACAACGTCAACATGGCCGCTGCGGTGATTGCCGCGCTGCCTACCCTGCTGGTCTATCTGGTCGCAGGCCGTTATTTTGTGCGCGGTCTGACCGCAGGCGCAGTCAAAGGTTAAGGAAATAATATGTCAAGTTTATCGATACGCGGTATCCGCAAGGTGTACACGAATGGCGTCGAAGTCCTCAAGGGCATCGACATCGAGATCAAGGATGGCCAGTTCCTGATCCTTGTCGGCGGCTCCGGCTCCGGCAAATCGACCTTGCTCAACATGGTGGCCGGCCTGGAAAGCGTCACCTCGGGCGAAATTCTCATCGATGGCAAGGTGGTCAACGACCTGCCGCCGAAGGACCGCGACATCGCCATGGTGTTCCAGTCCTACGCGCTGTACCCGTCGATGACGGTGCGCGAGAATATCGCTTTTGGCTTGAATGTCAAAAAAGTACCGAAGGCCGAGCAGGAAGAAATCGTCGCCCGTGTCGCCGAAACCCTGCAGATCACGCATTTGCTGGACCGTCGTCCGGCGCAGCTGTCGGGCGGCCAGCGCCAGCGCGTGGCCATGGGCCGCGCCATTTCGCGCAAGCCTTCGCTGTTCCTGTTCGACGAACCGTTGTCGAACCTGGACGCCAAGCTGCGCGTGGAAATGCGTGCCGAAATCAAGCTGCTGCACCAGCGCCTGAAGGCCACCATCGTCTACGTCACGCATGACCAGATCGAGGCGATGACCATGGGCGACCTGATCGCCGTCATGAAGGATGGGGTGGTGCAGCAACTGGGCACGCCGCAGGAAATCTATGACAATCCGGCCAACCTGTTCGTGGCCGGCTTCATCGGCTCGCCATCGATGAACTTCGTCACCGTCAAGCCTGTCATCGAGGGCAGCGAGGTGTTTGTCTCCATCGAGAATGCGGGCAAGAGCATGCGCCTGGCCCTGCCGTTTGCCGCCGACAAGCTGCGCAGCTATGCGGGCCGCGACGTGATCCTGGGCGTGCGCCCGGAGCAGATCACGGACATGAGCAGTGCGCACGGCGACGTGGGCCAGGAACTGGGCTGCCTGATCGACCTGGTCGAGCCGACCGGCCCCGATACCTTGCTGACGACGCGTTTGAATGGCGCCGCCGTGACTTGCCGCACGCATCCGCGCGAAGCGGTGCTGCCGGGGCAGACCATGCAGCTGTCGTTCAACCTGTCGAAGGCGGCCATGTTTGATCCGGCCAATGGCGAACGCATCGCGTAAGCAGCATCTGCCATAGAAAACGGCCCGCTTGTCCAGGTGACAATCGGGCCGTTGTTGTTGATGCAGGGCGATTATTTTGCCAGCGATTTCCTGTACGCGATGGCGTAGCTGAGCTTGCCCATTGGCGTGACCAGCTCGTTCAGCGCGGCCTGGTTGAAGACGCCGGTCCAGCCCAGCGCTTGCGCTGTCTTGCCGCCGCTGACGATGTCCGTGGCTTTCAGGCCCGTCATCGCGACCGATGCGGTCCTGATGGTGGCCAGATAGCTGGCGACATCGCCCTTGTCGGTCCTTGCCAGGTCAACCCCGGCCTGCTGGCGCAGCCAGTCGGCCCAGTAAAACTCGAGAAATTCCGTGGCCTTGTCGGGTGGCTCGTAGCCGATCTCGCGCGTAAAGTAGACCAGCGAGCGGTACGGGTCGTCCCCGAGCGTGCGCAAGCCGATGGCAGACGGCAGCTGCTGCGGCGTGATGGCCTGGTTCCGGCCATTTTTCAGCCATACCTTGTTTTCTTCGCGCATGCGGGCCCAGAAGGCCGCTACGCTCAAGGCGCTGAAATTGTCGCTGACCTTGACCCAGACCTTCAATTGATGATTGCGCCCGCCATCGGCATCCCGGAAAGTGGAAAAAGTGTGGTGGCCATCGGTCAGGTACACGCTGCCGCGCGGGCCGATGACGACGCTCTTCATGTCGCCCGGACGGCTGCCCACGGCCGCCTTGCAGCGGTAGCTGGCCGGTGGCGCAGCCAGGGTGGCGCCAGGTACATTGGCCGTGTTGGGCAAGACGTCGCCCTGGCCATTGGCTACACACAGGTCGGCAAATTTCTTCGGCTTGGCGATGTCGTCGATGTGCTTTTCTTCGGCCGCATAGCGTCCCAGCTTGTAGTACACCTGGTCGTAGCCGATGGCCGGCTGGGTGGGATGCAGTTCATCGAGGCGCACCTGCAGGATGCGCGGATGGGCGGCGCTGCCCACGACTGTCGCCATCAGCGCCTGCTGGCGCGCATTCAGCGCCGGTGCCGTGGCGACGTCCACATCCTTGGCCCACGCCACATTGCTGAAGGACAGGGCCAGCAGCAGGGCGCTGGCAGTGTGCGTGGTGTAGTGGGGCATGCGTTTCTCCTTTATCGCCAGCGTTTCATTCCAGCAGCGCGCTGGGCACGCGCGGTGAAGACATCAGGTCGCGGAAGGCGGTCCAATGGGCGGCGCGCGTGGCACCCTGGCGTTCGACATAGGCTTTCGCCATGTCCTGGCCCAGGTTGTAGTTGATGACATAAGCACCCATGGCATCGTAAAACTGCAGGCGCTGCGCGGATTTCTCGGCCGGATACAGGCTGACGTTGACCAGCCATTCCAGTGCTTCTTCGCGCGTGATGCCGCCTTCCAGGTACTGGCGCGCGATGTCGTTGTCGGCATAGCCGAGTTTGGCCAGCAGCGCATTGAGTTGCGCATAGCGGGGCGCCAGAGCAGGGTCCAGACCGGCCAGCGGGTACAGCACCTGCTGTTCGAAGTCCAGTCGCTCCGCATCCGTAAAGCTCAGTTCGATGCCGTAGTTGGCCGTGCCTTCGGCAATCAGCGATTGCGGCGAATACAGCGGATAGATGCAGTATTCCATCCAGCCCTTGCCGCGCACCAGGTCGCGTTCGAGCAGCACATTGTAGACGTGGTGGCCCGGATAGGCTTCATGGCAGCCGAGGTCGACGGCGCGATCGATATACACGGGCAAGTCCGTATTGATCTGGATCACGCTCTGGTAATTACCCTTGTACCAGTTGTAGCCGCTCCAGGGTTTATCTGTCACAAATTCCAGCACGAAATCTTCGCCTTCCGGCAGGGCGATGTACTGCAAGGTGCGTTCGCGGCCCGCGCGGATGGCTGCCTCCATGACGGCGCGCAGCTTGTCGGCGGGAATGACGAGTTGCGCGCGCAACGCGTTCACGCGCTCGCTGACGGTGCCGGAACCGGGCAGCAGGGTGTCGATCTGCGCCACCAGTTCTTCATAGTATGCGCGGCTGTGGTGGGGTGAAACGGCATCGTACAGGCGCGCGCTTTCCGTATCGAAATCGAGGCATGCGCCTTGCAGCATGTCTGCCTTGGCCAGTACGGCTTGCAACTGCTTACGCAGGTTGTGGGCGCGCAGGCAGTGTCCGTCAGCCAGCAGGGCCAGCGCGTCATTCGCAGCAGCCTTGATGTCGCTCAAACCCTGTTGCTGCTCGACCGCTTCAGCCTGCCATGCGGGCGGGCCGTAATAGGCGTCTACATACGAGGCATCGTGCTGGCCCATGGCCAGGACCAGCTTGACGTAGCGTTCGGCCACGCCGGCGAGGGAAGGGGAGTTGTTGTCGTTGTTCGTCATGGCGGCCTGTTTTTGCGCTTGGGCAGGCGCTTATTGTATAGCGCATTAAGCCCGGGGTGCGTCACGCGTTCGCGACATCATTTCCTTATAACAATGAGAGAAATACACCTTGATGTAGCTCAGTGAACCCGGCATTCGCGGCTTGCGCGTGCGGTTTTGGTAGCAAGATGACGTGATCTTCTTTTTTGCATGGGCGCGTGATTTTTTCCTTGATTTTTATTCGTTTATGGACGAATATGATGTACGAGATCCGGCACTACCTGACATCATCGGGCAGAGATTTATATACGGAATGGCTGAAGCGGCAACGCGATAGCACGGCTAAAGTGGCCATTGTACGGCGCGTGTTGCGTCTGATAGCGGCCAACTTTGGCGACCACAAGTTCTGCCATGACGGCGTGTGTGAGTTGCGCATCGATGTGGGTGCCGGCTACCGTATTTACTATGCCCTTGCCGGCGAGCAGATCATTTTATTGCTGTGCGGTGGAGGCAAACGTACGCAATCGAAATATATCGAGTACGCCTGTGCCTGCTGGCACGACTGGAAGGAGAGAGGACATGCAAGAGGATGTGAAACAGGTCATGAGCAAACCAGCAAGAGACCGCTCGCATGACGAGGCAATGGCCGAACTGTACCGCGACGATCCCGCCTTCGCCCTTGAATTGATCAACAATATCCTCGTCGATGGCGATCACGGCGAACTGCTGGCCATGCTGCGTCAATTGACGCGTGCCTTTGGCGGCGTGCCGGCCGTGGCGCAGGCGGCCAGGCTCAATCCCACCCAGCTGTACCGCACCTTGTCGCCCGATGGCAATCCTTCTTTGAGCACCTTGACGGCCATCCTCGATGCCATGGGCCTGCGGCTGGCCGTGGAACCCAGGCAACCGTTTCCTGCGCCGGCTGCCTGAGCTGTTTGCAAACGCCTAGAATTCCACGGGCCGCGCTTCGCGCATCGCTTGCGTCATGGCCAGGCCGATGCGCGTCGCTTCCGTCGCGTCGTGCAAGGTCAATGACAAGGTACGCCGGCCCAGTGCCGCATCCGTGAACTCCTGCGCCTCGATCAGAAAAGCGTCGGCGAAGCGGGCATAGAAGTCTGGCGTGCATTCATTGCGTACGCCATGCGCATCCGAAATTTCCACCCTGTTCAGGCGCGGATTGCTGCCCACGGCCAGGCGACCGCCCGTGCCGAACACTTCCGTCAGGGTTTCATGGCCATGCGCCATGGTGCGCGACGCCATGAAGCTGGCCATGCTGCCATCGGCAAACTCGACCGTTGCCAGCCCATTATCGACGTCGCCGAACGCCTGCAAACCCGTGTGGATGGCGTTGGTGCCGCTTGCATACACGCGTTTGGGCACGGGGTTGCCCAGCAGCCAGCGCGCCAGGTCGATATCGTGCACGCTGCAATCGAGGAAGATGCCGCCGCTGGTGGGGGCGAAGCGCATGAAGGCGCCGCTGGGGTCGTTCTGGTCGCAGGTTTGCGAACGCACCAGATACGGCTTGCCGATGACACCTTGGGCGATCTTTTGCTGCGCGTCGTGGTAGCTGGCGTCGAAACGGCGCACGAAGCCGATCATGATGGTCAGCTGCGGATGGCGCGCCGCTTCCGCTTCCACCTTCAGGCAGTCGGCCAGGTCCAGCGACAGCGGTTTTTCGCAAAACACGTGCTTGCCGGCGCGCAGGGCGGCGATGATCTGCTCCGCATGCAGCGAGGTGGGCGTGACGAGGAACACGGCGTCCAGGCCCGGATGGGCCAGCAGGGCGTCGTAGTCGGCGTAGCCGGTGGTGATGCCCAGC
Organism: Janthinobacterium pasteuri; assembly: GCF_051380775.1. NCBI lineage: Bacteria > Pseudomonadati > Pseudomonadota > Betaproteobacteria > Burkholderiales > Oxalobacteraceae > Janthinobacterium > Janthinobacterium pasteuri. Next base: position 210,221 of record NZ_JBNYXS010000005.1, read on the forward strand.
TGGCTGGCAGCCCAGTCCAGTTCGGCCGGCACGGGGCTGCAGGCGGCGACCACTTCGGCATTCGGCACGCGCTGTGCCAGGTTGATGGCGTGGCGCTGGCCCAGCCGGCCCAGGCCGACGATGCCGACTTTTAATGTTGGGGATGACATGCTGTCTCCAGATATTTTTTATTATTGGTTTATAAATTGACCACGCGTTGTTCGCGCCACGACAGCGTGGCCGCTTCGGCCAGTTCCAGTGCCTTCAAGCCATCGTGCACGGTGGTGCGCAGCGGCGTACCGTGGCTGAGGGCATCAAAAAAGTGCGCCATTTCCTGCGCATAGGCCACGCGATAACGTTCCAGGAAAAAATCTTCCGGCTTGTCCACGCTGACGTTGATGGCGCCATAGGCCGTCACTTCCGTCGGTTTGTGATTGCCCGCTTGCAGCATGCCGGCGCTGCCCAGCACTTCGAAGCGCTGGTCGTAGCCGTACGCGGCGCGGCGCGAGGCATTGATCTGGCACAAGCGTCCCTTGGCCGTGCGGATGGTGACGACGGCCGTGTCAAGGTCGCCCGCCTCGCCGATGGCCGGGTCGACCAGGCAGCTGCCCGTGGCGTGCACGCTGACGGCTTCATCGTCGAGTATCCAGCGGAAGATGTCGAAATCGTGGATCAGCATATCCTTGAAGATGCCGCCCGAGACCTTGATGTAGCTCACGGGTGGCGGGCCCGGATCGCGGCTGGTGACAATGAGCAACTCTGGCGTGCCGATTTCGCCCGCTTCAATCCGCGTCTTGACGGCATTGAAGGTGGGATCATAGCGGCGCTGGAAGCCCAGCATGCACATGACCCTGGCTTCCTTGACGGCGGCGGCGCAGGCGCGCGCGCGGTCGAGGGTCAGGTCGACGGGCTTTTCGCAAAAGATGGCCTTGCCGGCGGCGGCCGAGCGCAGGATCAGGTCCGCGTGCGTGTCCGTGCTGGAAGCGATGACGACGGCCTTGATGGCCGGGTCGGCCAGCGCCGCTTCCACGGTGGCGCTGCTGCCGCCGTGCAGACCTGCCAGCGCGGCGGCCGCTTCCTGGTTGACGTCAACCACGTACTTGAACTGCACGCCGGGTTGGGCAGCCAGATTGGCCGCGTGGATTTTGCCGATGCGTCCGGCGCCGAACAACGCTACTTCAATCATCATGTTCTCCTGGGGTGTGGATTTCTTCGATGTCGAGCTCTAATTTGTATGCCAGCGCGATGAACAGCGCCTGGCACAGGCAGATGGTGCTGGTCAGCGAGCGGAAGGCGAAGGCGCTGCCCTCGGTGACGGTGAGCAGCGCGTCGGCGGTCCGCGCGAGCGGCGCCAGCTTGCTGTCGGTAATCACCAGGACCTTGGCGCCCTTGTCTTGCGCCGCCTTGATGCACTGCTGGGTTTCCTTGCCGTAAGGCGAGAAACTGATGGCGATCGCCACATCGCGTTCGCGCACGCTGCGCATCTGTTCGCGGTGCATGCCGCCCAGTCCGCTGATCAGGTGCACGCGCTTGTCCGTGTGTTCGAGCGCGTAGGCGATGTAGGAGGCGATCGGAAAGGACCGGCGCACGCCGATCACATAGATGTTTTCCGCTTTCAACAGCAGGTTGACGGCCGCTTCCAGCTGCGCGTCGTCGAGGCCGGCAGCCAGGTCGTCGAGGCCGGCACGGCTGGCGCCGACGAATTCGCGTGTCAGGTCGCCTGCGCTGAGCGCGGCGTCGCGCGTGGAAATGAGCTTGCGGATGCGCTGCTGGTAGTCGGGCGTGGCACCGGCCTGGTCTGTATAAGCCTGGCGGAACACATCTTGCATTTCGGAAAAGCCCGTGTAGCCGAAACGCTGCGCGAAGCGCACGATGGCCGATGGCTGCACATCGCAGGCGGTGGCGATGTCGCTGATGCGCTCAAGCATCAGGCTGGCGCGGTGCTTTTCGATGTATTGGGCGATGACTTTCAACTGGCGCGACAGGTTGTCGTACTCGGCGGCAATGTGCTGCATCAGCTGTTCAATGGGGGCGGTGGCTGCCATGGTTTTTTCCTCTGTGTGCTTGCTGGGCCGCGTAATTGCTACGGCTGGTTCTGGCGAGAATTATAGGAGTGAATGCAGAAAATAGAAATGATTTTCTATTTAAATATATTTTGAAAATCTTATTGCATTTGTCTTTTTTGTGGCCTAAGCTGTGCGCAGTGCATCGGGTCTTGCCGGTTGTCCGGTTCCCCGCTGACACGCGACAAAAGCTGGCAACTATAAAAATTAATCCTTCAAGGAGACATTCATGCAAAGCAATAAGCGTAAGGGATTTCTGAAGAGCCTGGCCATGCTGGGCCTCGGCCTGGGACTGGGTCTGGGCATGAGCGCCAGCCACGCGGCGGGCGAGAAATTCGTATTGATCAGCCATGCGCCTGATTCCGATTCCTGGTGGAATACGATCAAAAATTCCGTCAAGCAAGCAGGCGAAGACTTCAATGTCACCGTCGACTACCGCAACCCGCCGAATGGCGACCTGGCCGACATGGCGCGCCTGGTCGAGCAATCGGCCGCCCGCAACTACGACGGCGTGATCGTCAGCATCGCCGACTTCAGCGTGCTGCAAAAACCGCTGGGCCTGGTGGCAGCCAAGAAGATTCCGTTTGTCACGATTAATTCCGGCACGCTGGCGCAAAGCGAGCAGCTGGGCGCCGTGATGCACGTGGGCCAGCCTGAATACGAGGCAGGCAAGGGTGCCGGCGAAAAAGCCAAGGCGGCCGGCATCAAATCTTTCGTCTGCGTCAACCATTACGCGACGAACCCGTCGTCGTTCGAGCGCTGCCGCGGCTTTGCCGAGGCCATCGGCGTCGATTTCAAGGCCGCCACCCTGGATGCGGGCGAAGATCCGACCACCATCGAAAGCAAGTTGAGCGCCTATCTGCGCAACAACCCGAAAACCCAGGCCGTGCTGGCGCTGGGACCCACCTCGGCCCATGCCTCGCTGAAGGCGCTGGAAAAAATGGGTTTGAAGGGCAAGATGTGGTTCGCCACATTCGACCTGTCCGATGAAATCTCGAAAGGCATCAAGGATGGCAGCATCCAGTTCGCCATCGACCAGCAACCCTACCTGCAAGGCTATATTCCCGTTGCCGTGCTGGCCATCATGAAGCAGGACAAGACCACGGACCTGGCCAAGGTCCGCGAAAAGCTGATCAATAACGCCAAGTTCAAGGCGCGCCTGGCCGAATATGGCCTGGCACCATCGTATGGCCCGCGCCATATCGGTTCCGGTCCTGGTTATGTCACCAAGGACAATATTGGCAAGGTGGAGAAATACGCCGGCCAGTTCCGTTAAGCCCCCGCTTTTCAATTCCATCAATACCTTACAACGCCTAACAAAACCGTAGCGAGCGGATGGGAGTTGTGGTTGAGAAGCGGAACTGTGCGAATGTACGGGGCCGCCGAGGCAGTGAGCATCGGAGACCGCAAATCGCGACGCGCAGTAGATTTTGATAGGTGTTCTTGGTCGTTTTCCCCGCGCGCAGGCCTAGCTTGCCGGCGCGCGGGTCCTGCCGCCCTGGAATTGTTGTCGAGGCTGGCAGGTTGCTATAAAACAAGGGAGACATAGCATGAGTAGCGTGAAATTAAGCGTGGAGCAGGGTGGCATGGCCGCCTCGGGCACGCCGCCGCAAAAACAGGGTGCCGATGAGCGCGTGGGGCAGGTCAGTTGGCTCAAGCGGCTGTTCAGCCGTCCCGAGTTCGCCTCGATCTCGGGCGCCATCCTGGTGTTCGCCTTCTTCATCCTGACGGCCGGCGACTCTGGCATGTTCAACCTCGACGGCGTGATCAACTGGGCGCAAGTGGCCGCCTACCTGGGCATCATCGCCATCGGCGCCTGCGTATTGATGATCGCCGGCGAATTCGACCTGTCGATCGGCTCCATGATCGGCTTTGCCGGCATGATGATCGCCATCCCCTCCGTCTATTTCCACTGGCCCGTGTGGGCCGCCATCCTGTTCGCCTTTGCCGGGTCGATGGCGCTGGGCTGGCTCAACGGCTACCTGGTCATCAAGACGCGCCTGCCGTCGTTTATCGTCACCCTGGCCTTTTTGTTCATCCTGCGCGGCCTGACCCTGGCCCTCTCCATCATGTTTGCCAACCGCACCATCGTCAGCGGCATCGGCGCGCTGGCCGCCGACGACTGGCTGGCCCTGACGCTGTTCCATGGCGAAGTGGGCACTTCGCTGTTCGCCTGGATGGCCAAGGCGGGCTGGATCACGGCGCTCGACAATGGCGCGCCATTGGTCAAGGGCATCCCCAAGGTCATCGTCTGGTGGGCCGGCCTGGCGCTGGTGTCCGGCTTCGTCCTGGCCCGTACCCGCATCGGCAACTGGATTTTCGCCGTCGGCGGCGACGCCAACGCTGCCAAGAATGTGGGCGTGCCGGTGAAAACCATCAAGGTATCGCTGTTTGTCTTCACCGCTTTCTGCGCCTGTTTATTTGCCACGCTGCAAGTATTTGACGTGGGATCGGCCGCCGCCGACCGCGGCATGCAAAAGGAGTTCGAAGCCATCATCGCGGCCGTCATCGGCGGCGCCTTGCTGACGGGCGGCTACGGTTCCGTCGTCGGCGCCTGCTTCGGTGCGCTGATCTTCGGCGTGGTGCAGATTGGCATTACTTATACCAACATCAATTCGGACTGGTTCCGCGTCTTCCTCGGCGTCATGCTGCTGATCGCGGTACTGTTCAACAACTTTGTCCGTGCCCGTGTCACGGAAGCGAGATAAGCCATGAGCGAATACATCCTTGCGCTGGAAAATATCAGCAAACGTTTCGGCTCCGTCATCGCCCTGCAAAACGTCACCCTGCGTTTGAAACCGGGCGAGGTGCATTGCCTGCTGGGCGACAACGGCGCCGGCAAGTCGACCCTGATCAAGACCCTGGCCGGCGTGCACCGGCCCACCAGCGGCGACTACCTGGTCGACGGCAAGAGCGTCAGCTTCAATTCGCCGAAAGAGGCGCTGGACCTGGGCGTAGCCACCGTCTACCAGGACCTGGCGCTGGTGCCATTGCTGTCGGTCGCGCGCAATTTCTTCATGGGGCGCGAGCCGATCAGGAAAATGTTCGGCGTGCTGCCCGTGATGGATATGGAGTACGCGGCCACCACGGCGCGCGACAAGCTGGCCGAGATGGGCATCATGGTGCGCGACCCGCACCAGGCCGTGGGCACCATGTCGGGCGGCGAGCGGCAATGCCTCGCCATTGCCCGCGCCATCCACTTCGGCGCGCGCGTGCTGATCCTCGACGAGCCAACGGCGGCCCTGGGCGTGAAGCAGTCGTTCAATGTGCTGAAACTGATCTACAAGGCGCGCGAACGGGGTTTGTCCGTGATCTTTATTACCCACAATGTGCATCATGCCTACCCAGTGGGCGACTCGTTCACCCTCTTGAACCGGGGCAAATCGCTGGGCACTTACACCAAGGAAACCGTTTCCAAGGATGAAGTACTCGACATGATGGCGGGCGGTGCGGAAATGCAAACGCTGATGGCTGAACTCGACGGTGTCACGATTTAAGGATAACCATGAATAACCCGACACAATTTGCCCAGGGCCGCGCGCTGGACGTGATTTGCCTGGGCCGCCTGGCGGTGGACCTGTATGCGCAGCAGATCGGCAGCACCCTGGAAGACGTGACGAGTTTCGCCAAGTACCTGGGCGGCTCGTCGGCGAATATCGCCTTCGGCACGGCCAGGCTGGGCTTGAAGTCCGCCATGTTGTCGACAGTGGGCGACGACCACATGGGACGTTTCCTCACCGATACTTTGTCGAAGGAGGGCTGCGACGTCAGCCATGTGGGCATCGACCGCGACCGCCTGACGGCCCTCGTCATGCTGGGTATCAAGGATAAAAACACTTTCCCCCTGATCTTCTACAGGGAAAATTGCGCCGACATGGCCATCGACCAGTCGTCGGTGGATGCGGCCTTCATTGCCTCGAGCAAAGCGCTCCTGATCACCGGCACGCATTTTTCCACGTCCGCCATGCACGCCGTCAGTATGCAAGCGCTGAAATTGGCCCGTGCCAACAACGTGCGTACCGTACTCGACATCGACTACCGGCCCGTGCTGTGGGGCTTGTCGGGCAAGGCGGACGGCGAAACGCGCTTCGTCTCGAACGACGGCGTGACCAGCCACCTGCAAGCGATCCTGCCGCAGTTCGACTTGATCGTCGGCACGGAAGAGGAATTCATGATTGCCGGCGGCGGTGCCGATATCATGGCCAGCTTGCGCGCCGTGCGGGCCGCCACCCTGGCCACACTGGTGGTCAAGCGGGGCCCGCTGGGCAGCGCCGTCATCGACGCGACCATTCCGCACAGTCTCGATGCGGCGTATAACTACCGTGGCGTGCGCGTGGAAGTGCTGAACGTGCTGGGTGCGGGCGACGCTTTTCTCTCGGGCTTCCTGAAGGGCTGGCTGCGCGGCGAGGATTACGAAGCGTGCTGCCGCTACGCGAATGGCTGCGGCGCCCTCGTCGTGTCGCGCCACGCTTGCGCGCCGGCCATGCCGTCGCCAGTCGAACTCGACTATTTCCTGGCCAATGCGGCGAAACTGACGCAGCCAGACCAGGATGCGACCCTGTCGCGCCTGCACCGCACGACGGTAGCGCGCAAGCAATGGGATGAGTTGTGCGTGTTTGCGTTCGATCATCGCACGCAGTTCTTCGAGCTGGCACAACAAGCGGGCGCCGCCGAATCGCGTATCTTAGCCCTGAAGCAATTGATGGTGCAAGCCGTGGCGCAGACGGAAACGGCCTTGCAGTTATCCGGCAAGACGGGCGTGCTGATCGATGGCCGCTATGGCGTCGACGCGCTCAATGATGCGACAGGGCGGGGCTGGTGGATCGGGCGGCCCGTGGAATTGCCGGGATCGAATCCGCTGCAATTCGACTGGGGCCGTTCCATCGGCTCGCATTTGCTCAGCTGGCCGAAGGAACACGTGATCAAATGCCTGGTGCAGCTGCACCCCGATGATGCCGTGGAAAACCGGCTGGAACAGGAAGCGCAGATCAAGGCCCTGTATGACGCGGCGCAAGTGAGCGGTCACGAACTGTTGCTCGAAGTGATACCGTCGGAATCCCTGCCGCAGCGCGACGATACCGTCTGGCGCGCCGTCAAGCGCCTGTACAACCTGGGCATTTATCCGGAATGGTGGAAGCTGGAAAGCATGTCAGCCCAGCAATGGCAAGCCATCGATGCCCTGGTGCACGAGCGCGATCCGTATTGCCGTGGCGTCGTCTTGCTGGGCTTGAATGCTCCGATCGAAAAACTCGCCGCCAGTTTTGAACAAGCCAGTGCCAGCACGACCTGCCGCGGCTTCATGGTGGGACGCACCATCTTCCAGGAACCGAGCCGCCGCTGGCTGGCAGGCGAAATCGACGATGCGGGCCTGATCGCCGCAGTGCGCGCCAACTTCGAACAGCTTATTGGCCTGTGGCAGCGTACGCGCAAACACCTGGAGCATGCAGCATGAGCGCCACTGTCCGCTTGACCATGGCGCAGGCGCTGGTGCGCTATCTGTCGGTATTGCGTACCGATGACGGCCAGCCCCTGTTTGGCGGTGCCTTCGCCATCTTTGGCCATGGCAATGTGGCGGGCCTGGGCGAAGCGCTGTACCAGTACCGGGACAGCTTTCCCACTTACCGCGCGCATAATGAACAGGCGATGGCGCACTCGGCCATTGCCTATGCGAAAGCCCACATGCGCCGGCGCATGATGGCCGTCACCAGTTCCATCGGTCCCGGTGCCACCAATCTGCTGACTGCCGCCGCCCTGGCGCATGTGAACCGCTTGCCCGTGCTCTTGCTGCCAGGCGACGTGTTCGTCTCGCGCGCACCGGACCCGGTGCTGCAGCAGCTGGAAGATGCCAGCGACGGCAGTGTGTCGGTGAACGACGCCTTCAAGCCGCTGTCGCGTTATTTTGACCGCATTATTTATCCGGAACAGTTGCTCACCGCCTTGCCGCGCGCCATTGCCGCCTTGACGGACCCGGCCGCCTGCGGTCCCGTGACCTTGTCTCTGCCGCAAGACGTGCAAACGATGGCGTATGACTATCCAGCCGATTTTTTCGAACCGAGAGTCGTGCGTTTTCGCGCCGTGCCGCCGGTGGAATCCGAACTGGAAGAAGCGGCGCTGCTATTGAAAAATGCCAAACAGCCGCTGATCGTGGCCGGTGGCGGTGTGTTGTACGGCAAGGCCAGCGCCGCCTTGCAGGCGTTCGCTGAGCGCCACGGCATTCCCGTGGCGGAAACCCAGGCGGGCAAGAGTGCCTTGCCATGGAACCATCCTTTGCAGCTGGGCGCAATCGGCGTGACGGGCTCGCCTGCCGCGAACAGCCTGGCGGCGGACGCGGACGTGGTGCTGGCCATCGGCACGCGCTTGCAGGATTTCACCACCGGCTCAAACTCCCTGTTTGCGCAAGCGCAACTACTCAGCCTGAACGTGAATGCCTTTGACGCCTTGAAGCGTCGTGGCCTGGGCCTGCAGGCGGATGCGACACTGGGCTTGCAGGGACTGTCGCGACTGCTGGGCAGCTGGAATAGCGCGGGTCTATGGCTGGACCGTGCGCAACAGGCGGGCCACGCATGGCGCGCGACAGTGGCGGCGATTACGGGCCAGCGTGAGGTGGCCGGCTTGCCGTACGACGGCGAAGTCATCGGCGCCGTGCAGCGTTCATCCAGGCACTCCGCCACCCGCGACATCGTCGTCTGTGCGGCCGGGACCTTGCCAGCCGAACTGCACAAGCTGTGGCGAACGGAAACACCGGGCGGCTACCACATGGAATACGGCTACTCGTGCATGGGGTACGAGATCGCCGGCGGCCTTGGTGTCAAGATGGCCAAGCCCGATGCCGAGGTGATCGTCATGGTGGGCGATGGCAGCTATCTGATGATGAATTCGGAAATCGCCACTTCCGTCATGCTGGATAAAAAACTCATCATCGTCGTGCTCGACAACCGCGGTTATGGCTGCATCAACCGATTGCAGCAGGCGTGCGGCAATGCCTCGTTCAACAATATGTTGCCCGACAGCGCACCCGTGATCGATTTTGCCCTGCATGCGCAATCGCTGGGCGCCTTGAGCGAACACGTGGACTCGATTGCTGCACTGGAACAAGCCATGCTGCGCGCCCGCGCCGCCAGCCGCACGTATCTGATCTGCATCAAGACCGACGATACGCGCACGACAGAAGAGGGTGGTTGCTGGTGGGAAGTGGCCGTGCCCGAGGTCTCCACGCAAGCCAGCGTGCAAGCTGCCCGCATCCGTTATGAACTTGACCGCCAAGGACAACAAAAATGAACGCACCAACCTGGAATGTGAGGATCGGCATCAACCCGATCTCATGGATGAACGACGATTTGCCCAGCCTGGGCGGCGAGACGCCCCTGGAGACAGCGCTGAAAGAGGGCGCCGAAATCGGCTACGTGGGTTTCGAGCTGGGCAACAAGTTTCCCAAGGATGCCCCGGCCCTGAACGCCGTGCTGGGAAAATACAATCTCGCCTGCGTTTCCGGCTGGTATTCGGGCCGCCTGGCGCACCGCTCGGTCGAAGACGAGATCGCCGCCGTCGGTCCGCATTTGCGCCTGCTGGCCGACAGCGGCGCCAGCGTCATGGTCTACGGCGAAGTAGCGGACGCCATCCAGGGCGAAGCCCGCCCCCTGTACAAACGCCCGCGTTTTCAGTCTGCACAGCAATGGCAGGACTACGCCGACAAATTGACGGCCTTTGCCGCCCATCTGCTGGCGCATGGCGTGCGGCTGGCCTACCACCACCACATGGGCGCCTACGTGGAAACCGCGGCCGATGTGGATCAATTGATGGCCCTGACGGGGGCCGAGGTCGGTTTGCTGTTCGACACGGGGCACATCACCTTTGCCGGCGGCGACGCGTTGGCAGTGCTGAACAAACACATCGATCGCATCTGCCACGTGCATTGCAAGGATGTGCGCCCCAACGTGGTGAAACTGGCCCGCAATGGCCAATGGAGTTTCCTGCAGGCCGTCATCAATGGCGCCTTCAGTGTGCCTGGCGACGGCTGCATCGACTTTCCGGCCATCCTGACGCGTTTGTATCTGCACGGCTACGAGGGCTGGCTGGTGGTGGAGGCGGAGCAGGACCCGGCCGTCGCGCCCAGTTACCAATACGCGAAGATGGGCCACGATTACCTGGCCAAGCTCGTCGACGCCATTCCCCGCCTGGGCCGGGAGGCAGCATGAGCCCGCTGCTGGTCAAGGCCCGGCCTGGTTCCACCATCGTCGAAGTCACGCCCGAGTCGGCCGGCTGGACGCATGTGGGCTTTGCCGCGCACCGCCTGGCAGCTGGCGAGCAAATCAGCCTGGAGACGGGCAGCCGCGAACTGTGCGTCGTCGTGCTGACGGGCACGGTCACCGTCCAGGCGGGCGAGCAGAGCTGGGAAGCCATCGGCGGGCGCGCCAGCGTCTTCGAGGAGCGTTCGCCGTATGCCGTGTATGCCCCACTCGATACGATGGTCAGCATTACGGCCGTGAGCGCTGCGGAAGTGGCCCTGTGCAGCGCGCCAGCCACAACGCATCGTCCGGCGCGCCTGATCGAACCGTCCAGCATGACGCGCTCCGTGCGCGGCAAGGGTGCCAATACCCGCTATGTGTGCGACATCCTGCCGCAGACGGCAGAGGCCGATGGCTTGCTGGTGGTGGAGGTGGTCACGCCGTCCGGCCACTCGTCCAGCTATCCGCCGCACAAGCATGACAGTGACAACGTGCCGCTGGAAAGTTCGCTGGAAGAAACGTATTACCACCGCCTCAATCCGCAGCAGGGCTTTGCCTACCAAAGAGTCTACACGGATGATCGTTCCATCGACGAAGCCATGGCCGTGGAAAACCACGACGTGGTGATGGTGCCCAGGGGTTACCACCCCGTGACCGTGCCGTATGGCTACGACGGCTATTACCTGAACGTGATGGCCGGCCCGAAACGCGTGTGGCACTTTAAAAATGACCCGGCCCATGAGTGGCTGATGCATACCAAATAATCAAGGAATTCGCTATGACAACGCAACAGATTGGCCACTTTATTGGTGGCAACCCCATGGCTTCACGCTCCGAGCGCACGAGCGATGTGTTCAATCCCGCCACGGGCGCGGTCACGGCGAAGGTGTCGCTGGCGACTGCCGCCGAGCTGAACGCGGCCGTGGCCGCTGCTCACGCGGCCTTTCCCGCCTGGTCGCAAACCTCGCCCCTGCGCCGCGCCCGCGTCATGTTCAAGTTCAAGGAATTGCTGGAAGAACATGCGGATCAATTGGCCGCGCTGATCACGGCCGAGCACGGCAAGGTGTTTACGGATGCCAAAGGGGAAGTCACGCGCGGTATCGAAGTGGTGGAGTTTGCGTGCGGCATCCCGCAAATGATGAAGGGAGAATACTCGGAGCAAGTGGCCGGCGGCATCGATGCCTGGTCCATCCGCCAGGCGCTGGGCGTTTGCGTCGGCATCACGCCCTTCAACTTCCCTGTCATGGTACCCATGTGGATGTTCCCGATGGCGATTGCCTGCGGCAATACGTTCGTACTCAAACCGTCGGAACGCGACCCGTCGGCCAGCCTGCTGCTGGCGCAGCTATTGACGGACGCGGGCTTGCCCGACGGCGTCTTCAATGTCGTGCAGGGTGATAAAGAAGCGGTGGACGGCTTGCTGCGCCATCCGGACGTGCGTGCCGTCAGTTTTGTCGGTTCCACGCCGATTGCCGAGTATATTTATGCCACCGGCTGCGCGCAGGGCAAGCGCGTGCAGGCGCTGGGCGGCGCGAAGAATCACATGGTCGTCATGCCCGACGCGGACATTGCGCAAACGGTGGACGCCCTGATGGGCGCCGCCTTCGGTTCGGCCGGCGAGCGCTGCATGGCCATTTCTGTCGTCGTGGCGGTGGGCAATGTGGGCGACCAGCTGGTCGAGGCGTTGGTGCCCCGTATCGCAGCCTTGAAAATCACGCAAGGCATGGATTTGTCGGCCGAGATGGGGCCTGTCGTCACGCAAGTGCACAAGGAAAAGATCGCCGGTTACATCGCCACAGGCGTAAAAGAAGGCGCCAAGCTGGTGGCCGACGGACGCGGTTTCGTCTTGCCCGGCCATGAAAACGGCTTTTTCCTCGGCGGCAGCCTGTTCGACCATGTGACGCCCGAGATGACGATCTACAAGGAGGAAATCTTCGGCCCCGTGCTGTGCATCGTGCGCGTGCCTGATTTCACCACGGCGCTCGATCTCGTCAATGCCCACGAATATGGCAATGGCACGGCGATTTACACGCGCGATGGCAACACGGCGCGCGAATATACGCACCGGGTGCAGGTGGGGATGGTCGGGGTGAATGTGCCGATCCCCGTGCCGATGGCCTTCCACAGCTTCGGCGGCTGGAAGCGCAGCCTGTTTGGCGACCACCACGCGCATGGCCCGGAATCGGTGCGTTTCTACACGAAACAGAAGGGCGTCACGCAACGCTGGCCGGCCTCCACGGCGGCCGGTGCCGAGTTTGCCATGCCGACCCTGAAATAAAGCACATTGTAAGCCCGCTGGTTCGCTTCTTGCTTACTGCAATGGTTAATCATTTAGCCATTGCAGATTGCTCCCATGACGTCCAGCCGTACCCAGCCTTTGCGCATCGTTGTCGTCAACACCATTGTCGAGCACGGCGTGCACGCGGACGCGGCATTGGCTGCCCAAGTGCTGCGCGGCAATGCCTTGCGCATTGGCTTGCTGGAATCGGGTTTCGACATCGTCGCCTCGCTGCCAGCCGACCTCTACCTTCCCGAGCGCATCGCGCAACTGCAGCCTGACCTCATCATCATCGATGCCGAATCGGATGCGCGCGACGTGCTTGAACACATCGTCATCGCCACGCGCGACGAGCGCCGTCCCATCGTCTTGTTTACCGAAGACGGCGCCACGGCCAGCATCGACGCGGCCATGGCGGCCGGCGTGTCCGCCTATATCGTTGCAGGCTTGCAGGCCGAGCGCATCTTGCCCGTGCTGAACGTGGCGCTGGCACGCTTCCGCCAGGAAGAAAAATTGCGCGCCGAATTGCTCGACACGCGGCACAAGCTGTTTGAGCGCAAGGTGATCGAACGGGCCAAGGGCTTGTTGATGACGCATCAGGGCTTGACGGAAGAGCAGGCTTACCAGCGCTTGCGCAGCATGGCCATGAACAAGAAACTGAAACTGGCGGAGATTGCTCAGCGCATCCTCGACGTGGAGGACTTGCTGGGATGAATAGCGTATTTCCTGATACATGCTGGTGCAGCGCACCATCGCGGTGCGTTGCCAGCCTTTCTGAACTGGGCGCACACGGGCACGGTCCTTGCTGCTTGACGGGGAGAGCGTTGCCCATGGTGGCGCGGAATAACAGTACTTATCAGCAAGGAATGGTATGACACAGCAAGCGGGCGCCAATGCCCACGCGATGCGCTCCATGCATCCGGAAAAACAGACGATACGCATCGGCTATCTGCCGCTGACCGATTGTGCCTCGCTGGTGATGGCCTCCAGGCTGGGCCTGGACGAGAAATATGGCATCAAGATCAAACTGAGCCGGGAGATGTCGTGGGCCGGCGTGCGCGACAAATTGAACAACGGTGAACTCGATGCCGCCCACGTGTTGTACGGACTCGTGTATGGCGTGCAGATGGGTATTGGCGGTCAACAGCACGACATGGCCGTGCTGATGAACCTCAATCACAGCGGCCAGGCCGTCATCCTGTCGGCGGCGCTGGCGCGCGAGGGCGCCCACGATGGCCCAACACTGGCGCGGCACATGCGCGCTGCGGCGCGACCTTTTGCGTTTGCGCATACTTTCCCGACCGGCAACCACGCGATGCTGCTGCAATACTGGCTGGCCGCGCATGGCATCGACCCGCTGCGCGACGCGCGCGTGATGACGGTGCCGCCATCGCAAATGGTGGCGGCCTTGCGCGCGGGCCAGATGGACGGCTTTTGCGCGGGCGAACCGTGGGGCTACAAGGCCATCGTCGACGGCGTGGGCGTGACGGCCGCCACCAGCGGCGCCATCTGGCCCGACCATCCGGGCAAGGTGCTGGGCACCAGCGCCGCGTTTGCGCGCCAGCATCCGAATACCTGCCGCGCCCTGATCGCCGCCGTGCTCGAGGCGGGGCGCTGGATCGACGCCAGCGATGCCAACCGGCTGGCCATGGCGGCTACCCTGGCCGAGCCCGCTTATCTGAATACACCGCAGGAAATGCTGGCGCCGCGCATCCTCGGCCACTACCAGGACGGGCTGGGCAAGACCTGGGACGAGGCGCACGGTTTGAAGTTTTACCACGGCGGTGCCGTGAATTTCCCCTACCTGTCCGACGGCATGTGGTTCATGACCCAGCACCGGCGCTGGGGCTTGCTGCGTGACGCACCCGATTATCTGGCGGTGGCAAGGCAAGTCAACCGCATCGACCTGTACCGCCAGGCGGCGGAAATGACGGCCACGCCCTTGCCGGCATCCCCGATGCGCCATTCGACCCTGTGCGACGGCGTCGTGTGGGACGGCAGCGAGCCGGAAGCGTACGCGGCGTCGTTTGCCGTCGGTCACTTTTTTTAATGGGAGATTGCATCATGGCGCAACTTGGAAACGTGACCCTGGTCGGCGCCGGTCCCGGCGATCCGGACCTGCTGACCATCAAGGCAGCAAAGGCCATCGCACGGGCGGACGTGGTGCTGATCGACGACCTCGTCAACCCGGCCATCCTCGCGCATGCGGCGCCTGGCGTGCGCGTGGTCGAGGTGGGCAAGCGGGGCGGCTGCGCGTCCACGCCGCAAGCGTTCATCGAGCGCCTGATGCTGGCCGAGGCGCGTGCCGGCCAGCATGTGGTGCGCCTGAAAGGGGGCGACCCCTGCCTGTTCGGGCGCGGCGGCGAGGAGCGCGCCTATCTGCGCAGCCACGGCGTGACTGTCGACGTGATACCCGGCATCAGCAGCGGCCTGGCCGCGCCGTCCAGCATCGGCGTGCCGCTGACGCACCGCAGCTGGAGCCAGGGCGCGATCTTCGTCACGGGCCATGGCAAGGATAGCGCCTCGGAGCCGAACTGGGCGGCATTGGCGCAAAGCGGCCTGACCCTGGTCATCTACATGGGCGTGGCGCGGGTGGCGGCCATCCAGGCGGGCTTGCTGGCCGGCGGCATGGCGCCCGGCACGCCCGTGGCCGTGGTGCAATCGGCCAGCCTGGCCACGCAGCGCCAGTTGCTGAGTACTTTGCACGCCTTGCCGCACGACTTGCTGGCCAGTGGCCTGGGCAGTCCCAGCATCATCGTCGTGGGTGAGGTGGTGCGCTGCGCCGACGCCTGGGATGACCATGGCGCCGGCACTTTGCTGGCCGCTGTCGCCTGACACTAGCGTATTGTTTTCCAGGGCAACCATCGCCCGCGTTTTTTTTCGTCCACAAGCACGTCGGGCAGGGGCTTTGATAGTATCCTCGTACATACTGGGCTGCCTGCACCGCCCATTCGAGGAACCGGAATAAGCGATCGACAATGCACACTTTGAGCAAGGGCGGGGCGGGATCAGGGATCAGGATATGGGCGGGTGGCCTGCTGCTGGCGTTGGCGGTGGGTGGGGCCCTGTACGCTGGCGCGGCGCGCACGGTCAATGACGACGCCGAACAGCGTTTTGACAATCTCACGCATGGCGCCCAGCATAGCCTGGCTACGCGCGTAAAAAGCTATTCCGACTTGCTGCGTGGCCTCGAAGCGCTGTTTCGCACCAGCGAGCAGCTGACGCGCCGTCAGTTCCACGATTACGTGGCCGGTCTCGATATCGTGCGCCAGTTCCCCGCCATCGAATCGGTCAATTATGCGGTGGCGCTGACGCAGGCGCAGCGCGCGGCCTATGTCGCCGATGTACGCCGTGACACCAGCCTGGCGCCGGGCGGCTATCCCGCATTCACCATCCGCCCGCCCGGCGAGCGGCCGGAGTACACTGTACTGACTTACCTTGAACCCGATTCCCTGCTGAATGAACGCATGGGGGTCGATATCGGCGCCAACCCGCTGGTGGCGCAAGCCCTGGAACAGGCGCGCGACAGCGGCGAAGTGAGCGCGTCGGGGCAGGTGATCATGATCAAGGGACCGCCCGCGCACGTGGGTCTGGGCATGCGCTTGCCCGTGTACCGCAATGGCATGCCGCAAGGCAGCGAGGCCGAGCGCCGCGCCGCCTACAAGGGGTCCGTGGGCATCGGTTTTGGCGTGGCGCAGCTGGTGCACAGCGCGCTCGAACGCAGCGCCCTGGAGCCGCTGCACCTGACCCTGTACAGCGCCGTCGACCCCCTGCCTGCCGATGGCGCATCGCGCATCACACCGCAGGACCGCCTGCTGTTCAATGATGACGCCGACCTGGCGACACCGCCGCCGCAACCGGGCAGCGATGCCGATTATTTCGACCGGGTGCTGCCGGTGGCCTACCAGGGCGGCGTATGGAAAGCCCATTTCCGCGTGCGCAAGGCGGAGCTGTACAGCCCCTTCGACCGCTATTTCCCGTGGCTGGCGCTGGCCGTCGGCGTAGCCGGCACCCTGCTCATTTATGGCTATATCTTTACCCTGTACCGTTCGCGCCGCAACGCGGTGGCGCAGCGTACCCTGCTCGATACGGTGCTCGACAGCGTCGATGCCTACGTCTACATGAAGGATGCCGACCTGCGTTATCGTTACGTGAATGCACGCACGGCGAAGATACTGGGCCGCTCGGCGGAGCAGTTGATCGGCCGCCAGGATGGCGAGTTGATGCTCGGCGATGCGGCTGCCGCCGCGCAGCTGACCGAACGCCAGGTCTTCGACAGCGGCGACAAGTTCGTCGGTGAAGAGCGCCTCGTCGATGCGCTTGGCCAGGTGCATCACCTGTGGAGCGTGAAGGTGCCGCTGGGCTTGCCTGGTCCCGTCACTGGCCTGATCGGCCTGTCCACCGACGTGACGGAACTGCATCGCCTGAAGGAGCAGGCCGACGCGGCCAGTCAGGCCAAGAGCGACTTCCTGTCGAACATGAGCCATGAAATCCGCACGCCGATGAATAGCATCATCGGCATGGCACATTTGGCGCTGAAATCGGTGGCCGATGCGCGCCAGCGCGATTATCTGCAAAAAATCTTCCATTCGGGCCAGCATTTGCTGGGCCTGATCAACGACATTCTCGATTTTTCCAAGATCGAGGCGGGCAAGCTGGAACTGGAAGTGCTGGACTTCCGTCTCGACACCCTGCTGGCGAACATCGCCAGCCAGCTGGGCGACGCGGCCGCCGTCAAGGGCCTGGCGCTGCAGTTCGATATCGCGCCGGAGCTGCCGCAGCGCTGGCGCGGCGACCCGCTGCGCCTGGAGCAGGTCTTGCTGAACCTGACCAGCAACGCCATCAAGTTCTCCGACAATGGCAGCATCTTCGTGCGCGTGCGCCAGTCCGAGGAGCGCGGCAGCCACGCCATGCTGCGCTTCGAAGTGCAGGACCGGGGCATCGGCATGAACCCGGAAGAGGTGGCGCAGCTGTTCCGCTCCTTTCACCAGGCCGACCCGTCGACCACGCGCAAGTATGGCGGCAGCGGTCTGGGACTGGTGATCAGCAAGCAGCTGGTGGAGCTCATGGGCGGCAAGGTGGGCGTGTACAGCCAGCCGGGCCTGGGCAGCACCTTCTGGTTTACGGCGCGCCTCGAAAAAAGCGCCCAAGCGGGCGACGAGCGCATTGCCGAAGTCGAGCCGGAAGTGCTGGGGGTGATACGCGGTGCATCCATCCTGCTGGTGGAAGATAACGTCTTCAGCCAGCAGGTGGGCTGCGAATTGCTGGAAGACGCGGGCGCCACCGTCTGCGTCGCCGGCAACGGCCGCGAGGCGCTGGAATTGCTGGCCCACCAGCGCTACGACTGCGTGCTGATGGACGTGCAGATGCCGGAGATGGACGGTTTTGAGGCGACGCGCCGCATCCGCGCTGACCCGAAGCTTGCCGGCCTGCTGGTGATCGCCATGACGGCCAATGCGGGCAGCGAAGACCGCGCCCGCTGCCTGGCGGCGGGCATGGATGAATTCGTGACCAAGCCGATCGCCCCGAATCTGCTGTTTCATCTGCTGGCAAAATGGTTCCGCCTGCGCGGCGGTATCGGCCATGCGCGCGTGGGCGACAGGCTGATGGCGGTGCCGAAAGCACCGCCATCAGCCGCCTCGCTGGAGTTGCGCAACACGGCCATCCTCGACCTGGCCACCTTGGCGCTTACGTTCAGCAATGACGCCGTGAAGATGCGTAAATACACCCAGCTGTTTCTCGACACGGCGCGCGATGGCATCGCCGAAATGGAGCAGGCCATGGCGCTGGAAGACCTCGGACGCCTGGCCGACCTGGGCCACCGCAGCAAATCGTCGGCGCTGGCCGTGGGCGCCCATGCCTTTGCCGGCCTGTGCGCGTCGATCGAACGCTTGCGCCTGGGCGGCGACCTGGTGCAGGCGCGCGCCTTGCTGACTGCCCTTGGGCCGGCGCTGGCGCAGGTGGCGGAACAAATTTCATTGGAATTTTCCGCCAGCGACGCCCCCTGACGCAAGCAGCGGCGATAATATGCGTTTGACGTCTCTGGCCACCCGGCCGGAGACGCGGCAACCCATCGGATCAGCATGCATACTCCCGTCACGCCCGGCCTCCTCATCCTGCATGGCAACCAGCTGGAACAGCTGCGCGCCGCCGTTTTCCAGTGGCTGCGCCAGCATCCGCTGGCGCCCCTGGAAACGGATATCTTTCTGGTGCAGTCGAACGGCGTGGCCGAGTGGCTGAAGATCGCCCTGGCCGAGGAGATGAAAGTGTGCGCCGCCACGCGCATCGCGTTGCCGGCGCGCCTGCTGTGGGAAAGCTACCGGGGCATGCTGGGGCGCGAGCGCGTCCCGCGCGTGTCGCCGTTCGATAAATCCCCGCTGGCCTGGCGTTTGATGCGTCTTTTACCCTCTTTGCTGGCCGACCCGGTGTTTGCGCCGCTGCGCTACTTCCTTGCCGATGGCGATTGCGAGCGCCGGCTGCAGCTGGCCGAGCGCCTGGCCGATTTGTTCGATCAGTACCAGGTCTACCGCGCCGACTGGCTGGCTGACTGGGCTGCCGGGCGCGACCAGCTGCGCACGGCGCGCGGCGAAGCTATCCCATTGAAGGAAGACCAGCGCTGGCAGGCGCAGTTGTGGCGCGCCGTGGCCGCCGACGTGGAACCGTTCGAGCGCGACACGGGCCGCGCCGACATCCACGACGCCTTCCTGGCGGCGATCGCCGCCGGCGAGCAGCCTGCCGGCAAGCTGCCGCGCCGCGTGGTGCTGTTTGGCGTATCGGCGCTGCCGTATCAGACCTTGCAGGCGCTGGCCGCGCTGGCGCGCCACACGCAGGTGGTGCTGGCCGTGCCCAACCCCTGCCAGTTTTACTGGGGCGACATCATCGACGGGCGCGACTTGCTGCGCGCGGAAAACAAGCGCCAGCGGCAGCGCAATGGCACCGACCTGGCGCAAATTCCGCTCGAAGAGCTGCACGCGCACAGCCATCCGCTGCTGGCCAGCTGGGGCAGGCAAGGGCGCGATTTCATCCGCATGCTCGACGAGTTTGACGAACACGCGCAAGCCGAGGGACGCGACGACAGCCTGCGCATCGACCTGTTTGGCGAGGAGACGGGCGAAACCCTGCTGCAGCAGGTGCAGGTGGCCATCCGCGAACTGCGTCCGCTGGCGGAGCATGAGCAGTTTCCTCCCGAGGCCGGCGACCGCTCGATCGAATTTCATGTGGCGCACAGCGTGCAGCGCGAAGTGGAAGTGCTGCACGACCAGCTGCTGGCCATGTTTGCGCACAGCGCCGAGACGGGCTTGCGTCCGCGCGACGTGGTGGTGATGGTGCCCGATATCGACACCTTTACGGCCGCCATCCACGCTGTCTTCGGCCAGTACCGGCGCAATGACGAGCGTTTCATTCCGTTCGAAATCGGCGACGTGAAGGACCGCAGCGTCAACCCGCTGCTCGTCGCGCTCGAGTGGCTGCTGCAACTGCCGCAGCAGCGTTGCCGCCAGAGCGAGGTGCGCGACTTGCTCGACGTGCCCGCGCTGGCGGCCCGCTTCGGCCTGCAGGCGGACGACCTGGCCACCCTGGGTGCCTGGATCGAAGGGGCGGGCGTGCGCTGGGGCCTGGACCAGGCGCACCGCGCAGGCCTGGGGCTGGGCGCGGCCGGGGAACAGAATGCGTGGATTTTCGGCGTGCGGCGCATGCTGCTCGGCTATGCCAGCGGCAGTGGCGCCAGTTTTGGCGGCATCGAGCCGTATGCGGAAGTGGGCGGCCTCGATGCGGCGCTGGCGGGCTCGCTGGCGCAGCTGGTCGAGGCGCTGCTGCACTGGCGCAGCGTGCTGGCTGGCGCGCGCACGCCAGCCGAATGGGGCGTGCAGGCGCGCGCGCTGCTGGCCGCTTTTTTCGATGCCGACGACGAGGGTGACCGTTTGACCCTGGCGCAGCTGGAAGGCGCTTTGCAAGGCTGGCTGGAAACCTGCGAGCATGCGGGCTTTGTCGAGCAGGTACCGCTGTCCGTCTTGCGCGTGGCGTGGCTGGGCGCCCTGGACGAGCCGACCCTGAACCATCAATTCGTTTCCGGCGGCGTGACCTTCTGCACGCTGATGCCAATGCGCGCCGTGCCGTTCCGCGTGGTGTGCCTGCTGGGCATGAACGATGGCGATTTCCCGCGCCGCGCGCCAAAGGCCGATTTCGACCTGCTGGCGCTGCCCGGCATGGCGCGTCCGGGCGATCGCTCGCGCCGCGACGATGATCGTTACCTGATGCTGGAAGCCTTGCTGGCCGCGCGCGACAAACTGTACGTGAGCTGGGTGGGGCGCAATGTGCGCGACAATTCCGAGCAGCCGCCGTCCGTGCTGGTGTCGCAGCTGCGCGATTACCTGGCCGCCGGCTGGTCGCTGGACCGGCACCTGGCGTCGCTCACCACCGAGCATGCGCTGCAGCCGTTCAGCCGCCGCTATTTCGAGGCGGACGGCTTGCTCACGTATGCGCGCGAATGGCGCGTGGCGCATGCCGATGCTGACTTGCAGGCGCTTGAGGAACTGCCGCTGGGGCCGTACGAACTCGATCCCGGCACGCGCCTGAAACTGGGCGAACTGGCCAGCTTCCTGCGCCAGCCCGTTAAATACTTTTTCCGCCGCCGCTTGAGCGTGTACTTTGCCGATGCGGCCATGCTGGGTGAGGATGAAGAGCCGTTTGGCCTGAATGCGCTCGAGCGCTATCTGCTGGAAGACACCATGCTGGATGATGGCGGCGCCGTGGAAGCGGTGGGCGACGTGCGCGCCAGCCTGGAAGCGCGGGCGGAGAAGCTGGCGCGCGAAGGCGTGCTGCCCATCGGCCTGATCGGCCAGCAGGTGCAGGCGCAGCTGGTCGAGGCGCTGGTGCCCGTGCGCAGTGCGTGGCTGTCCTTGCGCGCTTCGTTCCCGCTGGCGGCCGACAAGCGCGCCATCAACTTGCCGTTCGGCGAGTTGCAGATCGACGACTGGCTCGACAAATTGTGCAGCAACGGGCAGGAGACGGCCTGGCTGATGCAGATTTCCTCGAAAGTGACGGACAAGAGCGGCCAGGCGCGCGGCGACAAGCTGATGCTGATGTGGCTGCGCCAGCTGGCCGCCGCCGCCCTCGGCCTTCCCGTCACTGGCTACCTGGTGGCGCGCGACGCCATCGTCAGCATGGCGCCGCTCGACCCGGCCACTTCGCGCGTAGCGCTGGCCACCTTGCTGGCGCTGTGGCGCGAAGGCATGAACCATCCGCTGCCCACGGCGTGCAAGACGGGACTGGCGCTGGTGCAGCAGGGCGACCCGCGCGCCGTGTACGATGGCGGCTTTGATATCGCTGGCGAGCGCGATGAACTGTGTCTGGCGCGCCTGTGGCCCGAGTTTTCCGCGCTGGCCGCCGAAGAAGCATGGGAAGACTGCACGCGCGAGCTGTATGGTCCGCTGGCCGACTGGCTGCAACAACACATCACGATCGACCCGATCAGCGCGCCCAACGATGGTGCGGGAGAAGAACAATGACGAGCCATCTGCTCAACCCCCTGGCGTTCCCGCTGCACGGCTCGCGCCTGATCGAAGCCTCGGCCGGCACCGGTAAAACCTGGACCATCGCTGCGCTGTACGTGCGCCTCGTGCTGGGGCATGGCGACGACGATAGCCGCTTTGCACGTCCGCTGCTGCCGGCCGACATCCTCGTGATGACATTTACCCGCGCCGCCACGCGCGAATTGTCGAACCGCGTGCGCGAACGCCTGATCGAGGCGGCCGCTTATTTTCGCAATGAGTTGCGCATTGAATCCGGCGGCAGCGATCCGTTTCTCGACGCCTTGCTGGAATTCTATCCGGACGAGAGCGAGCGGCAAAAGGCCGCGCACCGCTTGATGCTGGCCGCCGAGACGATGGATGAAGCGGCCATCTTCACCATCGACGCCTGGTGCCAGCGCATGCTGCGCGAGCACGCCTTCGACAGCGGCAGCCTGTTCGACGAAGAACTGGTCAGCGACGAGCAGGCGCTGTTTGAGGATGCGGCCCACGATTATTGGCGCCAGC
Source organism: Janthinobacterium pasteuri (assembly GCF_051380775.1). Taxonomy (NCBI): domain Bacteria; kingdom Pseudomonadati; phylum Pseudomonadota; class Betaproteobacteria; order Burkholderiales; family Oxalobacteraceae; genus Janthinobacterium; species Janthinobacterium pasteuri. Next base: position 232,800 of record NZ_JBNYXS010000005.1, read on the forward strand.
AAGTCTATCCCTTGCCGCCGCAGGCGCTGGACGTGCTGCTGGCATGCTGGCCCGACGTGGGCGCCTTGAAAAAAAGCGCGCGCGATCTGGCGCGCCGCGCGGACATCATGGGCATGGCGGACGAGGAACCGTTGTCCATGCTGATCGCGCGCGAACAGCGGGTGCTGGCCGCGCAGCTGGCCACCCTGAAGGCGGGCTGGGTCGAGCGCGTGGAGCGGATGGCCGCCTGGATCAATGACCACCGCGCCGCCAATCCCAAGTGTTTTAACGGTGTCAAGATGAAGCCGGACAACCTGGCGAAGTGGTTCGACGGCTTGCGCCGCTGGGCGCAGGATCCGCTCTTGCTGCAGCCGGCCATCACGGCCAAGGCGTGGGAGCGCCTGACGCCGTCCGGCATCGAAGATGCGTTTGCCAAGAGTTTCACGGCCCAGGTACCCGAATGCTTCGAACATACGGAAGCGCTGGGGATCGCACTGGCGGCATTGACGCCGCTGGCGCACAAGCTGCACCTGCATGCGGCGGCGGCTATCGCGCGGCGCATGGACCAATTGAAGCGCCAGTCGCGCCAGTTCGGCTTTGCCGACATGCTGCAGCGCCTGCATGATGCGCTGGCTGGAGAGAATGGCGCGGCTCTGCGCCAGCGCATCGTCGATCAGTACCCGCTGGCGATGGTCGATGAATTCCAGGATACGGCGCCGGCGCAGTACCAGATATTCAATTCGCTGTACCGCATCGCCGACAACGATCCAGCGCTGGGCCTGTTCCTGATCGGCGATCCGAAACAGTCGATCTACGGCTTTCGCGGCGCCGACATCCAGAGCTACCTGGCGGCGCGCCGCGCCACCACGGGCCGCCACTACCAGCTGGGCACCAACTACCGCTCGACGGCGCCCCTGGTGGCGGCCGTCAACCAGCTATTCCTGCATGCCGAGCGCGCCGAAGTGCCGGCCGGCGCCTTCCGCTACCGGAAAAACGGCGAGAATCCGCTACCGTTCGAAGCCGTCGATGCCAAGGGCCGCGCCGAGCACCTGGTGACGAAGGACGGCTCAATGCCGGCTCTGCTGGCCGCCTGCGCCAGCGATGAAGGACTGCGCGGCGACAGCTACCGCGAGTATTTCGCGCAGCATTGCGCCGAGCACGTCGTTGCCATGCTGGGCGATGCGCAAGCTGGTTTTACTGGCCCTGATGGCTTCCTGCGCCTGCAGCCGGCCGATATCGCCATCCTCGTGCGCGACCGCAAGGAAGCGGCGGCCATCCGCCGCGCGCTGGCGCGCCGCCGGGTCGCCAGCGTCTACCTGTCCGACAAGGATTCCGTCGTCGACAGCGAGGAGGCGCAAGACGTGCTGCGCTGGCTGGCGGCGCTGGCCAATCCCCTCGACGGCGGACTGGCGCGCGCCGCGTTTGCCACGCGCACCATCGGCCTGTCGCTGGGCGAGCTGGCGCGCCTGTCGAGCGATGAACTGGAATGGGAACGCCGGGTGGAGCAACTGAAGGCACTGCATCTGATCTGGCAGCGCCAGGGCGTGCTGGCCATGCTGCGCCGCTTCATCCACGAACTGCAATTGCCGGCCATGCTGCTGCAGCAGACGGGTGGCGAGCGGCGGCTGACGAATCTGCTGCACCTGGCCGAACTGCTGCAATCGGCCAGCCGCCAGCTCGATGGCGAGCAGGCGCTGATACGCTGGCTGGCCGAGCAGATCGCCGGCGAAGGCGAGGGCGGTGACGAGCGCGTGCTGCGCCTGGAAAGCGATGCGGAACTGGTGAAGGTCATCACCGTGCACAAATCCAAGGGCCTCGAATACCCGCTCGTGTATCTGCCGTTCGCCGTCACGGCGCGCAAGGTGGATAAGCGCAACCGCAGCTTCTTCGAGTATGCGGGCGAAGACGGCGAGCGCCGCCTCGATCTGTCTTTGTCCGACGAGGCCATGGCGGCGGTCGAAGAAGCGCGCATCGAGGAAGACTTGCGCCTGCTGTACGTGGCCCTGACGCGCGCGCGCCATTTCCTGTGGCTGGGCGTGGCCGCCCAGGCGGCGCGCAAGGCTGGCGAGAATACCTTGCACGAATCGGCGCTCGGCTACCTGCTGACGGGCGGCGACAAGCTGCCATCCGAACAGCTGCAGCTGCGCTGGCAGCAGGTGGCGGGCGCTTGCGATGCCATCTATGTGAGCGCGCTGGCGCAGCCCGATGCCTGCACGGTGCTGGACCGCATCGAGCGGCGCCCCGCCTTGCGGCCCGCGCCCGTGTTCGTGGGCGAGTTCGAGCGCGACTGGTCGGTGGGCAGCTTTACGTCGCTGACGCGCCAGATCGGCGCCGTGGCGCCCGCGCACGTGCCGCAGCGGGCGCTGGAAGAGACCTTGCTGGAAGATGGCACGGCTGTCGCCGTGACCTTGCCGATGCACATGGGCGACGCGCCCTGGCACCGCTTCCCGCGCGGCTCCGTGCCCGGCAATTTCCTGCACGAGCAGCTCGAGTGGATGGGCGGCGAAGGTTTTGATTGCGTCAACGACGAACACTTCGCTACGCGCCTGGCCGCGCGCTGCGAGCGGGCGGGCTGGGGTCACCGCCAGGAAGACGCCATCGCCTGGCTGACGCAGGTGGCCATCACGCCGCTGCCGCTGCTCGACGCGTCGCTGTCGCAGTTGGACTGCACCCTGTCCGAGATGGAGTTCTGGTTCCCCAGCGAGCATTTGTCTACCGGCGCGCTCGACCAGCTGTGCACGCGCTTGCTGCTCGATGGCGCGCCGCGCCCCGTGCTGCCGCGACGCCAGCTGCACGGTATGCTGAAAGGCTTTGCCGACCTGGTCATCGAACGCGATGGCCGCTATTGGGTGCTCGACTACAAGTCGAATGCGCTGGGCGCCAACGATGCCGCCTACCACACGCAAGCGCTGGCGGCCGGGATGGCGCAGCACCGCTACGATATCCAGGGCGCCATCTACATGCTGGCCCTGCACCGGCTGCTGAAAAGCCGGCTGGGCGACGCCTATGACCCGGCCGAACACCTGGGCGGCGCCATCTTCCTGTTCCTGCGCGGTATCGCGAATGCGGACACGCATGGCTGCTACTGGCTGGCGCCGCAGCTGGAATTGCTGGACGGCCTCGATCAACTGTTAGAAGAAACGGAACACCATGCAGCATGACGCACAAATCAACGCTTTGTTTGACCATGCCGACGGCCTCGCCGAGGATGGCCATCTGCGCCGCCTGAGCGCTGCCTTTGCCCGCTTCATCGCCAGCCTGGACGAGCAGGCGCCGAATGCGCCCGCCGTGGCCGTGGCGTGCGTGGTGCTGTCCGAGCTGGAAGGGCGGGGGCACAGTTGTCTGATGCTGTCTGAGCTGGCCAGCGAACCGTCGCAACTGCTGGGCTGGAGCGAGGAACTGTGGCATGGCGTGCTGGCCGTTTCCGGCCCGCTGCCCGCATCGCTTGACGGTTGGCGCGCGCTGCTGGCCGGCGCGCCGCAGGTGTGGCAAGTGGCTGCGCCCGATGTGCGCCAGCCGCTGGTACTCGATGGCGACCGTCTGTATTTGCGCCGCTACTGGCGCGACGAGACCCTGGTGGGCGGGAAAATCGCCGCGCGCGCGCAGGACTTGGGCAACCCGCCGCTGGCGCAGGTGCGGCAATGGCTCGATATCCTGTTCGACCAGCCCACGCAGGATGGTGGGCCGGACTGGCAAAAGGTGGCGTGCGCGATCGCCCTGCGCGGCAAGGTGGCCATCATTACGGGTGGCCCGGGGACGGGCAAAACCTATACGGTGGCGAGCCTGTTGACCCTGCTGTTTGCCGTCTGGCCGCAGCCGGAGCAGCTGCGCATCGCGCTGGCCGCGCCCACGGGCAAGGCGGCCGCGCGCCTGAAACAGTCGATCGACAAGGCGCTCGAAGGGCTGGCGGCGAAGGCGGGCGATGCGCTGCCCCTGCTGGAACTGGCGCGGCGCATGGGCGCGGCGCGCACCCTGCATAGCTTGCTGGGCGCGCGGCCCGATACGCGCGCCTTTGCCCACCACGCGGGCAATCCGCTCGATGTCGATGTGCTGATCGTCGATGAAGCGTCGATGGTGCACCTGGAAATGATGGCGTCGGTGCTCGATGCCTTGCCGCCGACGGCCATCCTGATCCTGCTGGGCGACAAGGATCAACTGGCGTCGGTGGAAGCGGGCGCCGTGCTGGGCGACTTGTGCCACGATGCGCAGGCGGGCGGTTATACGGACGCCACCATCGCGTATGCGCAGGCGGCCAGCGGCGTGGCCATTCCAGCCGTCTTCGCAGGGTCGGCTGGCGCGCTGGCGCAGCAGACGGTGATGCTGCGCCACAGCCACCGTTTCAGCGGTCCGATTGGCGAGCTGGCGCTGGCCGTGAATGGCGGCAGGCCCGATCTGGCCAAGGCGTGTTTCGCCAGCGACAGCGGCGGCCAGCTGGCGTGGAGCGTGCCGGCGCAGCAGGACGAGGTGCTGCGCCTGGCCTTGCGCGGACGTCCTGATGCGCCGGGCGGTTATCAACCTTACCTGACGCTGGTGAATGCGGGCGGCGAAGGCTACGCGCAGCATGACGACTGGGTGCGCGCCGTGCTGCACGCGTTCGAGTCGTTCCGCATCCTGTGCGCCGTGCGCGAAGGCGAGTGGGGCGTGGCGGGCCTGAATACGGCCATCGAACTGCGGCTGGAAAAGGAAGGGCTGATACGCCGCAGCGAATGGTATGTGGGCCGTCCCGTGATGGTCACGCGCAACGACTACGGCACGGGTGTGTTCAATGGCGACATCGGCCTGACCCTGCGCGACCCTGCGCGGCCCGGGTCATTGCGCGTGTATTTTTTGGAAGGCGAGAACGTGCGCAGCGTGCTGGCCACGCGCTTGCGCCACGTGGAAACGGCGTTCGCCATGACGGTGCACAAGTCGCAGGGTTCGGAATTTCGCCACACGGTGCTGGTGCTGCCGCAGGAGGGCGGCGCCATGCTGGCGCGCGAACTGGTCTACACGGGCATCACGCGCGCGCGCGACTTTTTTACCCTCGTCTCGCCCACGCAAGCTGTGCTGTTCGACGCAATCTTGCGCCGCACGCAGCGGGCCAGCGGCTTGAGGGGGCTGATCGGCTGATGGCTGGAGTGGGTATGATGGGTTTCCACATGGAAATATATGTGTTGTATTCCGAATATTGATGGAAATTGTTCCGATTTTTGTGTGAGAATGCTTGCGTAGTGAAAGTGGTGCAACAGCACTGTTTCACGCCATTAAAATTGAAACGAGGAGTCCATCATGTTGTCTTCCCTTCGCACGCGTCTGGTGCTCATTTGCGTTTCCATCGTCGTGCTGTCCATGCTGGCCTTGTCGGTCGCCAACTACGTCACCACGCGCAGCAGCATGCTGGCGTCGTCCGACCAGCAGATGCAGCAGTTGCTGCAAAGCCAGTCGGCCGTGCTGGCGCAATGGGTCGATGGCAAGAAAAAGGTCATGGCATCCGTCGTGATGTCGGCCGAGACGCCCGATCCGCTGCGCGCTTTCCAGATCGCGGAAAAGGCTGGCGATTTTGCCGAAGTGTTCATCGGCTACGCGGACAAGCGCTCCGTATTTACCCATCCGGGGCGCCCGGCCGACTTCGATCCCACCGCGCGCGCCTGGTATACGGACACCGTCAAGGCGGGCGTGCCCATGCTCACGCCGCCGTATGTGGACGCGGCCAGCCATAAGCTGGTGGTGTCGTTTACGGCGCCCGTCGGCCCGAAAGAGGCGCTGCTGGGCGTGGTGGGCGCGGACGTGCTGCTCGACACGGTGATCGCCAACGTGGTAGCGATCAAGCCGACGCCGCATAGCTTTGCCTTCCTGGTCGACCAGGAAGGCACCATCATCGCGCATGCCAACAAGGACCTGAGCCTGCAGCCGGTGGCCAAAATCGATGCGGCGCTGTCGGCCGCGCAGGTCAACCGGCTGGAAAGCACGCGCACGAGCGAGGCCGTGCGCCTGAATGACCGCGACGGCATGCTGTATGTCACGCGCGTGGCGGGGACAAGCTGGCTGCTGGCCGTGGTGCTGGACCAGCAGGAAGCCATGCAAGCCTTGCAGACGATGCTGACGACAGCGACCGTCACGGCCGTGCTGCTGGCCGGCGCGGCGGCGGTGCTGCTGTCGCTGCTGGTGTTCAAGATGCTCAAGCGCCTGGAACTGGTGCGCGACGCGCTCGACGATATCGCTTCCGGCGAAGGCGACCTGACGCGCCGCCTCGACGCTTCCGGCGTGGATGAACTGGCGCAGATCGCCGGTGCCTTCAACCGCTTCATCGACAAGATCGCCGCCGTGCTGGTGAAAATCCGCACGGCCAGCGAATCGGTCAAGGTATCGTCGTCGGAAATCGCCGCCGGCAATCAGGACCTGTCGTCGCGCACGGAACAGCAAGCCAGTTCGCTGGAAGAGACGGCTGCCTCGATGGAGGAGCTGACCAGCACCGTCAAGCAAAATGCCGACAATGCGCGCCAGGCCAACCAGATGGCACAATCGGCATCCGGCGTGGCCAGCAAGGGCGGCCAAGTGGTGGCGCAGGTGGTCGATACCATGGCGTCGATCAACGATTCGTCGAAGAAGATTGTCGACATCATCAGCGTCATCGACGGCATCGCCTTCCAGACGAATATCCTGGCCTTGAACGCGGCCGTGGAAGCGGCGCGCGCGGGCGAGCAGGGACGCGGTTTTGCCGTGGTGGCGACGGAAGTGCGTAATCTGGCTCAAAGATCCGCTGGCGCAGCGAAGGAAATCAAGCTGCTGATCGACGATTCGGTGGACAAGGTCGATTCGGGCGCGCGTCTGGTCGACGAGGCTGGCGCGACGATGCAGGAAATCGTCGACAGCGTGCGCCGCGTGACCGACATCATGGGCGAGATCACGGCCGCCAGCGTCGAACAAAGTGCCGGCATCGAACAGGTGAACCAGGCGATCGCGCAAATGGACCAGGTGACGCAGCAGAATGCGGCCCTGGTGGAAGAGGCGGCGGCCGCCGCCGAAAGCCTGCAAGACCAGGCCAGCACCCTGTCGCAGGTGGTGGGTGTGTTCAAGCTCGATGAAGGACCGGCGCCAGCATCGCAGCCGGCCAGGCCCGTGATGCATACATCCATCGCGCCGCGCATCGCCAGCCGTCCCGCAAAAACGCCCGCCGCCAAGCCCGAGCGCAGCGAGGAGTGGGAGACGTTCTAGCCGTTGTCAGGTGCGCCGGGGCGCCAGGGTCGGCGCCATCTGTCTGGCCACCTCAAAAAAAGCGTTGGTGGCCGGTGTGTTCTGGCGCCGGTCGCGCACGGCCAGGCCCACCTTGCGGCTGACGGGCGGATGTAAAGGCAGGGCGACCAGCTCCGGGTACTGCTCGCGCAGGCGCTGCGGCAGCGCCAGTTCGGCCACGATGGACAGGCCGTCGCCGCGGCTGACCATGTCGAGGATAGTGATCACCTGGCTGATGCGGTAAGGCACGTGCGGCTGCAGCCCCGCGTTGGCGAACAAGGGCTCGATCAGGCAGGCGCAGCCTGCCTCGGACATGATGAATGGCCCTTCGCACAATTGGGCCAGGGTGATGGACGGGTACTGCGCCAGCGCATGGCTGCGCGGCACCAGCGCCATCATCTGGTCTTCCACCAGCGGCGCCGTGTCGAAGCGCTCGTCGGGCAGCACGACAAAGCCCACGTCGACCCTGCGTTCGCGTATCCATTGCACCACTTCATGGTCGGCGCCTTCGTCGATGCGCAGGGTGATGCCCGGATAGCGCAGGCGGAACTGCGCCGTGATGGCCGGCAGCAGATTCAATGACGACGTGGGGCCAAAGGAGCCGATGCGCAAGCTGCCCTGGCGCTGGCCCAGCACGTCGGCCGCTTCCTGGCGCATGGCTTCCGACAAGCCGAGGATTTCGCGCGCGCGCACCAGCAACTGGCGGCCCACGTCCGTCAGCTCGGCCGAGGCCTGGTGGCGCACGATGAGGTCCACGCCCATTTCCTTTTCCAGCGCCTTCAAGGCATGCGAGACGGCCGACTGGCTGATGCCCAGCTGCGCGGCGGCGGCGGAAAAGCCGTGCAGTTCGGCCACCAGGGTAAAAATTTCCAGTTGCGTGAAGGTCATGCTGTGGTTTTCCTGGTATATGAGTATTTACTCATTATTTCATGAGTTGATATTAGTATTAATATATAAGTGTACCGCATGCACACCACCCGCCGCACAAGCGGCCCTACAGGATATCCCATGTCTTCTTCCGCCATACCTTCAGGCGCTCTGCCTTCCGTGCAATCGCCGCTCGTCTATATCAAACTGATTTTCGTCGCCCTGTTCTGGGGCGGCACCTTTATCGCCGGGCGCGTGCTGGCGCAGCAGATGCCGCCCATGACGGCTGCCAGCGGGCGCTTCGGTGTGGCAGTGCTGCTGCTCGTCGTGCTGGCCTGGAAACTCGAAGGGGGCTTGCCACGCCTGGATCGCAAGCAGCTGGCAACCACGGCGGCGCTGGGCCTGACGGGCATTTTTCTATACAACCTGTGCTTCCTGGCGGCCCTGTCGCGCATGCCGGCCGGGCGCACGGCCCTGTTCGTGGCCCTGAACCCCATCGTCACGGCGCTGGCCTCGGCCATGCTGTTCCGCGAACGTCTCGGTTCCTTCAAGTGGCTGGGCATCATGCTGGCGTTTTGCGGCACGGCTATCGTCATCACGCGCGGCGATCTCGCAGGCGTGTTGCACGGCACGGGCGGCGGCATCGGCATGGGTGAAGTATTCATGTTTTGCGGTATTTCCAGCTGGGCCGCCTACACCCTGATCGGCCGGGTCGCGCTGAAGGGCCTGAGCCCGATTGCCGCCACCACGTATGCGGCTATGTGGGGCCTGGCTTTCCTGCTGGTGGGGGCGGTGGTGGAATTCCCGAGCGTGCCGTGGCATAGTTTTGGCTGGCAAGTGTGGGCCGCCATCGGCTACCTGGGCGTGTTCGGCACGGTGATCGGCTTTGTCTGGTATTACGAGGGCGTGAAAGCGCTGGGACCGTCGCGCACGGCCGTGTTCAACAACCTCGTGCCCGTGTTCGGCATCGTGCTGGCGGCGGGGCTCTTGGGCGAGCCGGTGCTGGTCTCGATGCTGGTGGGCGGCGCGGTGACGATTGCCGGCGTGGTGATGACCAACCGGCAAGCGAAATAATTATTTGGCGCGGCGGCGTTTCGATGGCTTGGCCGGCGCCTTCTTGTGCCGGCTGACGGCAGCGCGCATCACTTTTGGCTCTTCGATGCCGTTCTCGGCCGCCAACATGCGGCGGATGTTGACAGCGTCCATGGCGCGCACGGAATTGGCGCGCGCATTGAGCAAGATCATGGTCGCGAACTTGCCGGCCGACTTGATGCGCATGATCAGGCAGCGCCCCGCTTCATTCGTGTAGCCCGTTTTTGACAGGCCGATATCCCAGCCCTTGGCGCCCACCAGGCGGTTCGTGTTGTGGTATTCCACGTCCCGGCCCTTGATCTGGATCACGTCCTTCGAATCGGTGGTGATGCGGCTGATTTCCGGGTAGCGCGAGGCGGCCACGGCCATCTTGACCAGGTCCGCTGCCGTCGACTGGTTGTTCGGCGACAAGCCCGTCGGCTCTTCGATGACGGTCTGGCGCATGCCCAGGGCCTTGATCTTGGCGTTGACGGCCACGGCAAACGCGGTCGGGCCGCCGGGGAAGGTGCGCGCCAGCGAGGCGGCGGCGCGGTTGTCGGACGACATCAGCGCCAGTTGCAGCACGTCGTGGCGGCTCAGGGTGGCGCCCACGGGCACGCGCGAGGTGCTGTGTTTCAAGGTGTCGACATCCTCGCGGTCGATGCTGATCTCTTCCTGCATATTGGCCTTGGAGTCGAGCACGACCATGGCCGTCATGAGCTTGGTCAGCGAGGCGATGGGCACCACCACGTTGGAATTTTTTTCAAGCAAGATTTTGCCTGTGCCATCTTCGACCACCAGTATCGACTGGGAACCGAAAGGCACGGCGATGGCCGCTGTCGAAAGCGTCATCAGCACCGCGGCGAACATTTTTTTGAGCATGGGATTGTATGTGGGAAAGCAGTTTTGGGGCACCATCGTGGGCGCTGCGCGCAAATCCGGAACGGAGCCGCGCGGGGACGCGGCGTGTATCTCGGAGGCAATATTTGCCAAGCTTAAACAATACCATTAAAGATCAAGCGATGTCTACGGTACAGGCCCGCGACAGGCGGCGTTGCGGGCAATTTGGCAAATAAAAGCCGCTATTCTTGCCGTAGTGAAAATTGTTGCGCATTTATTGATTTCGTTATGGAAACTTCATATTATTTCAGCAAGATTGGCAGCGATGGTCTGGCAGGCAGCGTTCATGCCTGATTGACGCGACTGGGAGAACGCATCATGTGGAAAAAATTTGCTGGGTGGTATCGGTGCAAGCGTCCAGCCGCTGGCAGCACGGAAAAGCTGCTCGTCAACCGCACGGTTAGGTATTTGTTCAGAGATTGATATGATGGCAATATTTTGAATATGCCACTGAAATGGATATCTCATGACAATCTTGCGCCGCTGGTTCACCGCCATCCTACTTGGCTTGCTCGCTTGCAGCGCCGCCACGGCAGCGCAGTAGGAGGAAACGGTGATGTATCACGTGAATGACCCCAGCAATGCCACGGCTGCGCTGAAAAATATGGCTATGTCACCGTAAGGTGTGGGAACTCTCCCATGGTTGCCTTCAACAATGTTTCTGGGGAGCGGATGCGTCCGGCGTCGAGTATCCAGCGCCACCCCAGATAATTCGGCAGGTAA